>JBPCSU010000287.1:0-9135 GCA_051006815.1 Limnohabitans sp. | reverse complement strand
AGTCTCATATTCCACGTGTGCGGTGTTGATCGTGATGCCGCGTGCTTTTTCTTCAGGAGCCGCGTCAATTTGGTCGTAAGCCTTCGCTTCGCCACCGAACTTGGTTGACAAGATCGTCGTGATCGCCGCTGTCAACGTTGTTTTGCCGTGGTCAACGTGACCAATCGTGCCCACGTTCACGTGGGGTTTGGTACGTTCAAATTTTCCTTTTGCCATTTCTTTTCTCCAAAGAGCATGCCCTTGTACAGGTTTTATGTCTGCACGATGCTGCTGATTCGCCCCGCACGGGTGACAGGGCGGCGCATCGTCGCAGACAGGGGCCGCTTTGCAGCAACCCCATGGGGTTTTTATTTAGCGCGGGCGGCCACAATGGCTTCCGACACGTTACGTGGGGCTTCAGCGTAGTGCTTGAATTCCATCGTGTACGTGGCGCGACCTTGTGTCATCGAGCGCAAAGTGGTTGAGTAGCCAAACATTTCTGACAATGGCACTTCAGCTTTAATCGCTTTACCACCACCGACCATGTCGTCCATACCTTGCACCATGCCGCGACGTGAGGACAAGTCGCCCATCACGCTACCGGCGTAGTCTTCGGGTGTCTCAACTTCCACAGCCATCATGGGCTCCAGAATCACGGGGCTGGCTTTACGGCAACCTTCTTTGAAACCGAAGATAGCGGCCATCTTGAACGCCATTTCGTTCGAGTCCACATCGTGGTACGAACCGAAGTGCAACGTCACCTTAACGTCCACAACGGGGTAACCCGCCAACACGCCTTGGCCCAATGCTTCTTCCACGCCTTTTTGCACCGCAGGGATGTATTCGCGAGGAACCACACCGCCCTTGATCGCGTCGACGAACTCGAAACCTTTGCCGGCTTCTTGAGGCTCAACCTTCAGCACCACGTGACCGTACTGGCCTTTACCGCCAGATTGACGCACGAACTTGCCTTCGGCTTCGTCCACCGTCTTGCGAATGGTTTCGCGGTAGGCCACTTGTGGTTTACCCACGTTGGCTTCCACGCCGAATTCGCGCTTCATGCGGTCAACAATAATTTCCAAGTGCAATTCGCCCATACCACCGATGATGGTTTGGCCGGATTCTTCGTCGGTATTGACGCGGAAAGAAGGATCTTCCGCAGCCAAACGTGACAAAGCAATGCCCATTTTTTCTAGGTCAGCTTTTGTCTTTTGCTCAACCGCTTGGCGAATCACAGGCTCAGGGAACACCATGCGCTCAAGCGTCACAACGGCCGCTGGATCACACAAGGTTTCACCAGTGGTGACGTCTTTCAAACCCACGCAAGCAGCGATGTCGCCGGCGCGGATTTCGTCCACTTCTTCACGGTTGTTGGCATGCATTTGCACGATACGACCGATACGTTCTTTCTTGCCGCGCACTGCGTTGTAAACGGTGTCGCCCTTTTTCAGAACGCCAGAGTACACGCGCACGAAAGTCAACTGGCCCACAAAGGGGTCGGTCATCAATTTGAATGCCAAAGCAGAGAACTTCTCGTTGTCGTCGGCTTTACGTGTGACTTCTTTTTCGTCTTCGTCAAAGCCAGTGATGGCTTTCACGTCGAGGGGAGAAGGCAACAACTCAACCACAGCGTCCAACATACGTTGCACGCCTTTGTTCTTGAACGCAGTACCGCACAACATGGGCTGAATTTCAGTGGCCAAGGTACGTGCACGCAAGCCGGCAGTGATGTCTTCTTCAGACAAGTCGCCTTCTTCAAGGTACTTGTTCATCAACTCTTCAGAAGCTTCAGCAGCCGCTTCAACCATCTTTTCGCGCCACTCTTTGGCTGTCTCAACGAGGTCAGCAGGAATGTCTTCGAAGGTGAACTTCATGCCTTGAGACGCTTCGTCCCAAATGATGGCTTTCATCTTGCGCAAGTCAACCACGCCCGTGAAGCCTTCTTCGGCACCGATTGGGATCACGATTGGCACAGGGTTGGCCTTCAAGCGCAACTTCATCTGGTCCACGACCTTGAAGAAGTTGGCGCCGGTACGGTCCATCTTGTTCACAAAGGCCAAACGTGGCACTTTGTACTTGTTGGCCTGACGCCACACGGTTTCGGATTGGGGCTGAACGCCACCCACCGCACAGTAAACCATGCAAGCGCCGTCAAGCACGCGCATGGAACGTTCCACTTCAATCGTGAAGTCCACGTGACCAGGGGTGTCAATGATGTTGAAACGGTGCTCAGGGAAGGAGTTGTCCATCCCTTTCCAGAAACAAGTCGTGGCAGCAGAAGTGATCGTGATACCACGCTCTTGCTCTTGCTCCATCCAGTCCATGGTGGCGGCGCCATCATGCACTTCACCGATCTTGTGGTTCACACCGGTGTAATAAAGAATACGCTCTGTCGTTGTGGTTTTACCAGCGTCAATGTGCGCTGAAATACCAATGTTGCGATAGCGCTCAATGGGGGTATTGCGGGCCATGTTTTACCTTTGAATTTAGAAGCGGAAGTGGCTGAATGCCTTGTTGGCTTCGGCCATGCGGTGAACTTCGTCACGCTTTTTCATGGCACCGCCACGACCTTCGGCAGCTTCCAACAATTCGTTGGCCAAGCGCAAAGCCATGGACTTTTCACCGCGCTTGCGAGCGGCTTCTTTCAACCAGCGCATGGACAAAGCCAAGCGACGAACTGGACGAACTTCAACGGGCACTTGGTAGTTAGCACCACCCACACGGCGGGATTTCACTTCCACCATGGGCTTGACGTTGTTGATGGCCACAGTGAACAACTCGAGCGGATCTTTGCCCGATTTTTGTTCGATTTGCTCCAAGGCACCATAAATGATGCGCTCGGCAACAGCTTTTTTGCCGCCTTCCATGATCACGTTCATGAATTTGGACAGCTCAACATTGCCGAACTTTGGATCCGGCAAGATTTCACGTTTAGGGACTTCGCGACGACGTGGCATTGGTTCACCTCTATTGCTACAGTTGGCTTCCTTTCGGACACCGCGAAAGACATCTTGACTTCCACTTACTCGACCCACATCCACCGTGGATGCTTGGGGTCACTTCGTTTTGCATCGTCTGCCTGACGACCAAAACACC
Organism: Limnohabitans sp.; assembly: GCA_051006815.1. GTDB lineage: Bacteria > Pseudomonadota > Gammaproteobacteria > Burkholderiales > Burkholderiaceae_C > Limnohabitans. Next base: position 6,060 of record JBPCSU010000287.1, on the reverse strand, counting down.
GATTGACGAATTAAGCCTCGTTCAGGCTGGTGGCTTGTTCAGCCAGAAAGCAATTAAGCCTTCTTAGGACGCTTAGCGCCGTACTTAGAACGCGATTGCTTGCGGTCTTTCACGCCTTGCAAGTCGAGTGAGCCGCGCACGATGTGATAACGCACACCTGGCAAGTCTTTGACACGACCGCCGCGCACGAGCACAACGCTATGTTCTTGCAAGTTGTGGCCTTCACCGCCGATATACGAAATGACTTCGAAACCGTTGGTCAAGCGAACTTTTGCAACTTTACGCAGCGCAGAGTTTGGCTTTTTAGGTGTCGTGGTGTACACGCGGGTGCACACGCCACGACGTTGTGGAGAGTTCTGCATCGCAGGGCTTTTGGACTTGGTCGTTTCGACCTCGCGCCCCTGACGCACCAGTTGATTGATGGTTGGCATTGAAAAACGTCCCTAAACGTTTGAATTAAAAAAGAAAACGTGAATCCCTTCGGAAATTCCGAAAAGCCTTCTAGTGTATCAGCATCGGAGGGCTAGAGCAAACCTAGCCCAAAAGGACTCATCTGGGCGTTATTTCACCCAGAGCCGTACCGTGTCCCAAGCGCGGCCAATGAAGCCTGCCTGCTCCACAGTTTCCAGCACCACCAAAGGCACGTCCACCAGTGGTTTTTGGTCGAGCGTGACCTTCAAGGCGCCCACGGCTTGGCCGCGGGTCAGCGGCGCCACCAAGGGCTCGGGGCGCGCCACTTGGGTTTGAATACGCGCGGCGGCGCCTGCTGGCACGGCCACCACGATGGGGGCCAAGCGCCCCAACTTGACCGTACTGCCACGGCCTTTCCACACCGCGGGCGTCACCACGGCCTGGTTGCCATCGAACAACTTGATGGCGTCAAACGCGGTGTAACCCCAATTCAGCAGCTTTTGCGACTCCGTGGCACGGGCGTTCTCGCTCGAAGCCCCCAAGACGATCGACAACAAGCGACGCTGTCCCACGCCCGGCGCATCGCGCTTGGCGGTGGCAATCAAGCAATAGCCCGCCGCATCGGTGTGGCCTGTTTTCAGGCCGTCGACGCTGGGGTCACGAAACAACAACAAATTGCGGTTGTTCTCGTTCGCAGCGGGCGTGCCGGGGTAACGGTATTTTTTGATCGCGTAGTAACCCACGTAATCCGGAAAGTCTTGCATCAGGCGGCTGGCCAACAGGCTCAAATCGCGCGCAGTCGTGGTGTGCCCGGGCTCGGTCAAGCCTTCTGGGTTTTTGTAGCCCGTGGACCTCATGCCCAACACCTTGGCTTGGGCGTTCATCATTTCCACAAAGTGCTCCACAGTGCCGCCCACCCCCTCGGCCAGTGCCATGGTGGCGTCGTTGCCCGACTGAACGATCATGCCTTTGATCAAGTCTTCCACAGGCACTTTCATCTTGGGGTCGATGAACATGCGTGAACCAGGCATCTTCCAAGCGCGCTCACTCACGCCAAAGGTTTGCTGCAAGCTGATCTTTTTAGCCTTCAAGGCGTCAAACACGATGTACGCCGTCATGAGCTTGGTCAGCGATGCGGGCTCGATGGGCTTGTCTGCATCCAACTCGGCCAGCACTTGCTGTGCCGTGACGTCGACCAACAAATAAGCACGGGCGGCGATTTCTGGCGGCTGAGGCACTTGCGCTTGCGCCTGCAACGCACAAGTCAGCCCCATCAAGAGACCGAGGAAAACGGAGCGCAGAAATCGTGTCATGGCTGTCTTTGCGAGAAGAAGAAGGTCAACGGATGGGGCGCGTCGTGTGGACAGTTGCGGGCGTTGAATTAGCCCTGCAAATGGCGCACCACCAAGCTTTTGAGAAGTGGCAATTGTCCATGAAAGAAATGCCCGCCCCCCGGCACCACCGTCACCGGCAGGCTTTGCGGACGCGCCCAATCCATCACCGACGCCAGCGACACGGTGTCATCTTGCTCGCCATGCACCACCAAGGTTTTGTCGTGCAACTCGGGCGCAATGGGCGCCACCGTGAAGCGCTGGGCAGCCGTGCCAACAAAAGCAATTTTTTCAATCTGACGCTGCGGGTGTAACGCGGCCAACGCGTGACTTGCGACAAACGAGCCAAACGAAAAGCCTGCGATCGCCAGCGGTCCTTGCGGCGCCACCTGTTCCACCACGCTCAACAAGTCGCGCGCCTCGCCGGCACCTGCGTCATGCGTGCCAGCGGAGGCACCCACACCACGGAAATTAAAACGCACCACCGTCCAACCGCATTGCACAAAAGCACGCCCCAAGGTTTGCACCACCTTGTTGTCCATGGTGCCGCCAAACAACGGATGGGGATGCGCCACCACGGCCACGCCACGCGCAGCGCCTTCGGGCGCATCACGCAAGGCCTCAATCGCGCCAGCTTCGCCGTGCAAGGTGATTTTTTCGGTCTGTGAATTCATGTGTGCCTTAACGCCCCACGTTCGCGGGCACCACCAAGCGGTCGACCACTTGGCCGTTTTTCAAATGACTTTCAACGATGTCGTTCACATCGTTGTTGTCCATCACGGTGTACCACACGCCCTCTGGGTACACCACCGCCACGGGACCACCGGCACAGCGGTCTAAGCAACCGGCCTTGTTCACACGCACGCCGCCAGGGCCCGCCAGACCGGCCGCTTTGACCTGCGATTTGCAGTGATCAAACGCCGCTTGTGCGCCGTGGTTGGCGCAGCAATCTTGACCGTTGTCGCGTTGATTGAGACAGAAAAAGATGTGGTGTTTGTAGTAGGCGGTGTGTGTCATGTCCGCCATTTTAGGTTTGCGCCTGTCAGCGCTGTGGCCCACGCTCGCGCGTCAAACGCACCAAGGCCAACGCCAACACCACATAGGGCCACAACCACCCCACCCATTGCGCCAGTCCATGGAAACGAATGAACCGCCCTTGCTCCCAGTTTTGCAGGGTTTGCGCGAAATAAGCGCTCTCGGGCGATTGGTTCAAGACGCTCTGCTGCACCAACAGCGCCAGCAATAAAAAAGCCCAAGCCGCACGCGCCGATGCCATGGAGAAAACCAAGGCCGCCACAAAACCAAAACTCAAGCCCAGCACCACAGGGGAACCCAGCCACGTCCAGGCATGCGCTGGCCCGTAGCTCAACGCCGCTGACAACGCGCTCATGCCCAAGGCCATCACCGTCACGCCCATGGCGTACAACACACGTTGACCGGTTTGGCGTATCACGCCAAACCCCAACAGACACGGCACCAGCAACCCCAACATCACGCACAGCAGCTCGGCACCCGGCAACAGCGGCTCGAGTTCAAACGAACGCAAGGGAATCCAGTCCTCAAATGGCGTGGCTTCAAACGCACTGGTCAGGGCATCTTCCACACGCTCCCACACTTGCCCTAACCCCAAGGGCACCGCCACCGGAAACAACAAGGCCACGGGCCACAGCGCCATCAGCACCAGCGCCATGTAGGCATCACGCACAAACCAGCGGGCACGAAATTGACTCCACCGGTGCAACAGCCCCAGCTGCTCCAAAGCATTGGCCACCACCGCGCCCAACCACGCGCCGAGGGTGTTGAGCAAAAAATCCGCCAACGAAGGCACGCGCGCAGGCAAATAACTTTGCAAGCTCTCCAAGGTCAGCGACAACAACGCGGCCGAGACCGTGGTGAGCAAAATCACCGGTCCCTGCCAGCCCATACGCCGACCACTCAAGGTCAAGAAAAAACCCAACGGGGCATAGCCCAACACGTTGGAGGCCACATCAAAGCCGGTCCAGTATTTGGGCCAAGGGGCCATCAAGAAAGCCCAAGGCGCGATGTCTTGGTTGCGCCATTGGTCAAAGGGATACAAGCTGGCGTAGATGATCAACGCCACACACAGTTGCGACAGAGGCCACGCCGAGGTTTTGCGCATGGTCTGGCTCACGCAGTCAGAAGGGTTTGACCACCACCAAGATCACGGCCAGCGTCAGCAACACCACCGGAACCTCATTGAACCAACGGAACCACACATGGCTGCGTGTGTTGGCTTGTGCTTCAAATTTGCGCAACAGCGCGCCACACGCATGGTGGTAGCCCAACACCAGCAACACCACCGTCAACTTGGCGTGCATCCAGCCATTGCCTGGGCCCCACCCAATGCCAACACCCACCCAAAGCCACAACCCGAGGGCCACAGCAGGCACCATCAGCAAGGTGGTGAAACGCATCAACTTGCGCGCCATCAGCAGCAAGCGCGCTTCCTCGGCGTGTGAGCCGGGTGCCACCATGGCCAAGTTGACAAAGATGCGCGGCAAGTAAAACAAGCCAGCAAACCAACTGGCCACAAAAACGATAGGAAAAGCTTTGATCCACAACATGTGGCCAGTTTAGCCGTGCTCATAAAAAGCCCGACGCGAAGTCGGGCCAAGTTGCCTACTTGCGGTCACGCAACAGGCCCCGCTCAGGGAGGAAAAGCGGGGGGCGGCAAGCCACCCGCAGTCAATCTAGCAAAGTCAAACCAGGCCAACAATGGGGGAACCCTAGGGCATTACGCCAAGGCGACAGCCAAAAACGGGCACAATTTTGACCATGCAACACCCATTCGCCCCCTTCCCCGCCAACCGCCCCCGCCGTCTGCGTCGTGACGATTTCACCCGCCGCTTGGTGCGTGAGCACGCGCTCAGCGTGAACGACCTGATTTACCCCGTGTTTGTGCTCGAAGGCGAGAAGCGCCGCGAAGCCGTTGCGTCCATGCCTGGCGTGGAGCGCCTGAGTCTCGATTTGCTGTTGCCGGTTGCCGAGGAATGTGTGCAACTTGGCATCCCCGTGATGGCTTTGTTCCCGGTCATCAGTGGCCACCTCAAAACGCCCGACGGCATGGAAGCCACCAACCCCAACGGTTTGGTGCCCCAGGTGGTGCGTGAACTGAAAAAACGCTTTCCCACGCTCGGCATCATGACCGATGTCGCGCTCGACCCCTTCACCAGCCACGGCCAAGACGGTTTGCTGGATGACACCGGCTACATCTTGAACGACGAAACCACGGCCATGTTGGTTAAGCAAGCCATGACGCAAGCCGACGCCGGGGTGGACATCGTGGCGCCCAGCGACATGATGGATGGCCGCATTGGCGCCATTCGCCAAGCCTTGGAAGCCAAGGGCCACATCCACACCCGCATCATGGCCTACAGCGCCAAATACGCCAGCGCGTTTTACGGCCCCTTCCGTGACGCCGTGGGCTCCGCCGCCAACTTGGGCAAGAGCGACAAAAAGGTCTACCAAATGGACCCGGGCAACACCAACGAAGCCTTGCGCGAGGTCGCCATTGACATCGCCGAAGGCGCCGACATGGTGATGGTCAAACCCGGCATGCCTTATCTCGACGTGGTGCGCCGCGTGAAAGACGAGTTTGGGGTGCCGACCTTTGCCTACCAAGTCTCGGGCGAGTACGCCATGCTCAAAGCCGCTGCACAAAACGGCTGGCTCGACCACGACGCAGTGATGATGGAAAGCCTGCTGGCCTTCAAACGCGCAGGTGCCGACGGCATCTTGACGTATTTCGCCATCGATGCCGCCAAAAAGATCCGCGGCTTAGCCTAAGTGTTTGGCAAAAAAAGCCAGCGTGCGCAAGCGCGCTAGCTTGGCCGAGGCTTCTTGGTAAGCGCCCCGGTGGTCACAGTTAAAGCCGTGGTTCGCGGGATACAAATGCACCTCCACCTCGGGGTGGGCGTGCTTGAATTTCTCCACCGTGTCTAGCGGAATCCAGTGGTCTTCTTCGGCGTAATGCGCCAACACGGGGCACTGGGGGTGACGTGCAATTTCTTCATCGGTGGTCGAGCCGCCGCCGTAGTAAGGCACTGCGGCGCTCACGCCCCTGACCAAGGCCGCGCTACGCCAAGTGAGCAAGCCGCCCCAGCAATAGCCCACCACGCCTACTTTGCCGCCACTGGTTTTGGCTGCGTAGTCCACCGCCGCTTGAATATCAGCCAACACGCCCGGCGCGGGCAAAGATTCGATGGCTGTTTTGAGCGTCATGCCGGCTTGCATGTCTTCGGGCGTGTAACCCAACTCCACGCCGTGTTTGGCACGGTGAAAGGTGGCCGGTGCGACA
>JBPCSU010000286.1:0-4324 GCA_051006815.1 Limnohabitans sp. | reverse complement strand
GCGCCACTGCTGGTTCTCTTTCATGGTCTAGAAGGCTCGTCTCAAAGCCACTATGCGGCTGCATTTGCGGCCGAAACGCATCGGTGCGGGTGGCACATGGCAGTGCCGCATTTTCGTGGTTGCAGTGGTGAAATCAATTTAGCCCCCAGGGCTTACCACTCGGGCGATTACCAAGACATTGGTTGGATGCTGGAAAATTTTCGCCAGCAACATCACGGGCCAATCTTTGCGGTGGGCATCTCACTCGGTGGCAATGCCTTGATGTGCTGGGCCGGCGTGGCCGGGGCAGCGGCAAGCCAATCTGTGGCGGGCGTGGTTTCGGTTTGCTCCCCTCTCGATCTGACCGCCAGCGGACACGCCATAGACCGCGGGTTCAACAAGTGGGTGTACGCCCGCATGTTTTTGCAAACCATGAAGCCCAGAGCCTTGGCCAAGTTGCAGCAGTACCCGGGTTTGTTTGACGCTGACAAACTCATGCAGGCCAGCACGCTGTACGAGTTTGACAATGTTTTCACCGCGCCCGTTCATGGCTACAAAGACACCGATGATTACTGGCAGCGTGCCAGCGCCAAACTGCGATTGAACAGCATTCAAATTCCAGCCTTAGCGTTGAACGCGCGCAATGACCCTTTCATTCCCGCCGACAGTTTGCCCAAGCAGCAAGAGGTGAGCGCGTCGGTCACCTTGTGGCAACCCGAAGCGGGTGGGCACGTGGGCTTTGCTGCTGGTGCATTCCCGGGAGATTTGTTAAAAATGCCACAGGCAGTGATGGAGTGGATGACACATGGATGAGCTGGTCTTGCAAGCCATGGCCAAATGGCCCAACGTGCCCGACTGCTACGGTTGGTTGGGGTTGGATGCCCGTGGCGATTGGTACATGCGTGATGAGCCAACGCAGGCGGCAGGCCCATTTGCACGTAGCAAAGGCTCGCGCTTGCAACATGAAAAGCTGATCGGGTTCATTGCGCGCAACTACGCCGCGGACCGCGATGGGCAGTGGTATTTTCAAAACGGTCCGCAACGTGTGTATGTTGAACTTGAAGTGACCCCTTGGGTGTGGCGAATTCAAGTCGATGGCACGATTCAAACGCACAGTGGGCAACCCGCACGCATGCAGCGGAGTTGGGTGGACGAGTTCGGACGCTTGTTTTTAGAAACCGAATTGGGTGTCGGTTTGGTGCACACGCAAGATGTGCCGCTCGCCGTGGCGCCGATTGAACAAGGTTTGTGGGTGCCACAAGAGGTACTGTCTGCAGAGCTCGAAAGCAAATTTGGATTTGTCTTGAGCCCGCAGTCAAAAACGAACCACGCCTGAAATGAAAAAACCGGCACAAGGCCGGTTTGAAACGAGTCGCTGGAAACGCTTATTTCGCGTTGGGATCTTTGGGTTCAGCAAACTTGCCACCCGCTGCGTTCGCCATGTAAGCGACACCCCGGCCAATTTCAAAATCAGCAAAGTCGCCGCCGCCTTGGGGGCCCATGGCACCTTTGCCCTTGAGTGCAGATGTCAGCAAAGCTTCGTAGCCTTTGGCGATACGAGGGCCCCACGCGCCAGCGTCACCAAATTTAGGTGCGCCCACCACGCCAGCGGTGTGGCAGTTGGTGCATTGCGCTTTGAACACTTGTTCGCCGCTGCGTGCAGCGCGGTTGGCATCGCGAATTTCAACGGCGCCCACCTTTTGGATGCGACCGGCCACGGCTTCAGGCGAAAAAGAAGCCGTGCTGGCAGGTTTTGAGCTTGCAACGATGGCGAGAACCAGTGCAGCCACAGCAACCAAGGCAGCCACTAACGCGTGTTTGGGATGTTGTTTGATAAGACCCAGCAGGTCATTGGCTTGGTGATGGTCGCTCATGGTGGTGAAATCCTGTGGAAATGCGTCAAAACAGCGGAAATTATAGCCAGCCGCCTACAATACGCGCCGACATCCCGTGCGGCTGTAGCTCAGTGGATAGAGTATTGGCCTCCGAAGCCAAGGGTCGTGGGTTCGATCCCCGCCAGCCGCACCACATCACTTGGAAGATTGCGTTTTCAGCGTCAACGCACGTTCGTACAGCGCATTTTTAGCCTCGCCCGACAGCTCGGCGGCAACTTTGACCGCGGTTTTCAGTGGCAACTCCTGCATCAGGATGTTGAGCAACCGGTCGTTGTCTGTGCCAGATGCGCGCGCCTGCTGTTGGGCGTGAACGACCAGCGCAAACTCTCCCCGCGTGCGTTGTGGATGGCCTTGTAACCATGCACTTAACCCGTTTGCTGCAACGGTCGCAATTTCTTCAAATTGTTTGGTCAATTCGCGCCCGACGGTGATGGGGCGTTCTCCCAACACGCCAAGCGCCTGAGCTAGTGCTTCAATGCGATGCGGTGCCTCCAACAGCACTTGGGTACGTGGCTCTTGTGACAACACGTCCACGGCTTGGGCGCGCTCCGCGGTTTTGGCGGGTAAGAAACCGACAAACACAAAGCCAGTGGCCTCGTGCGTGGGCGTGCCACATGCGCTCAACAAAGCGGTCACGCTACTGGCTCCTGGCAAAGGCACCACACGCAACCCTGCCTTTTGCACTTGCCAAGCCAGTCGTGCGCCAGGGTCGCTCACCGCAGGCGTGCCCGCATCGCTGACGTAGGCCACGCGCTGACCGGCTTGCAAGCGGCGTATCACTTCTTCTGCGGCTTCGGCTTCGTTGTGCTGGTGCACGGCCAGCCAATGCGCGGCGGATTTGTCGATGCCATAGGCGCGCAACAAAGTTTGTGAGTGACGCGTGTCCTCGCACGCCAAGGTGTCGCAAAGACTCAGCACATGCAACGCGCGCAAGCTGATATCCGCCAAATTGCCAATGGGCGTGGCCACCACATACAGCGTGTCTGTGGGATGGTTTTGAGCGGCAGCGGCGGCGTGCGCAGCTGACAAAGCGGAATCGAAATGGACGTTCATCAAGGAGATGCTATGAGCAAGCCGTATGGTCAAACGCACAGGCGATCAACCACCAAGCAAAAGGGAGATGCGGCAGAAGACCGCGCCTTGCACCATTTACAAACACAGGGCCTGCAGTTGGTGCAACGCAATTATCGGACGCCTGGGCGTGGCGGCGGTGAAATCGATTTGATCATGTGTGACACAGATGGCACATGGGTGTTTGTTGAGGTGCGCCAACGTGGTCAGCACCAGCATGGCGGTGCATTGGCCAGCGTGACCTACGCCAAACAGCGTCGCATCGTTTTTGCGGCGCGACATTGTTTGTCGAAACTGGCCAAGACACCCCCTTGCCGGTTTGATGTGGTGGCCGTCGAAGGAAATGATTTGCAGTGGTACCCAGCGGCATTTGATGCAGGGTAGATCAGCCTCGCGTCACCAATACAAAAGGTATCATTGACCCATGCTTGAGCAACGAATTGAACAACACTTCATCGACTCTGCCGACTTGAAATACCAAGCCGCGCAAGTCTTGTCTAAGCCCATCGCAGCGGCCGTTTCTGCCGTGCTGGCCAGCGTCACCAGCGGTGGCAAAGTTCTGGCCTGCGGCAACGGCGGTTCGGCGGCAGATGCCCAGCACTTTGCGGCGGAGTTTGTGGGGCGCTTTGAGCGTGAGCGTCCAGAGTTGGGCGCGATTGCACTCACCACCGACAGCTCCATCCTGACCGCGATTGCAAACGACTACAGCTACGAACAAATTTTTGCCAAACAAGTTCGTGCCCTAGGTCAATCAGGTGATGTGCTGTTGGCCATCACCACCAGCGGCAGTTCGCCCAACGTGTTGGCTGCCATTGAAGCCGCGCATGAACGCGACATGACCGTGGTGGCGCTGACGGGCAAAGGTGGCGGCAAGATGAGTCAGGCGCTGCGTGAAACCGATGTGCACATTTGCGTGCCACACGACCGCACGGCACGCATTCAAGAAGTGCACTTGCTGGCCATTCATTGCATTTGCGATGGTGTGGACACACAACTGTTAGGTGATCAAGAGGGGAAAGAATGAAACTGATGAACAAATCAACAGCCTCGTTGCTGTCAACGCTGGTCATGTGCGTGGGGTTGGCGTCGTGCGCTGCGCCGCTGATGTTTGGTGGCGTGTTGGGGGGGGCCATGGTGGCCAGCGATCGCCGCACAACTGGCATTCAATTGGAAGACGAAGGCATTGAGCAACGTGCAGCCAGTGCGATGCGTGAAAACTTCGGCACCAAAGAACACATCAACATCACCAGCTACAACCGCCAAGTGTTGATCACCGGGGAAGTGTCAAACGACACCATTCGCACACAAGCAGAACAGTTGGTGGGGCGTGTTCAGAACGTGCGCACGGTCGTCAATGAGTTGGCTGTTGGTCCAGCTTC
>JBPCSU010000285.1:0-5553 GCA_051006815.1 Limnohabitans sp. | reverse complement strand
TTGCCCCGCTCCATGCCTTACTTCTACGGCTCACTCAAAGTGGCCATCACTTTGGCGTTTGTGGGCACCACGGTGTCTGAGATGACGGCTGCCAACGAGGGCATTGGCTACTTGCTGATTTCTGCAGGCTCGGCCATGCAAATGGGCTTGGCCTTTGCTGGCTTGGTGGTAGTGGGTGCCATGGCCATGATCATGTATGAGCTGTTCAGCTACGTCGAAAAACACACCACAGCATGGGCACACCGCGGCTCACAAAATCATTAAGAAATTTATTGATTCGTTTGACAACAAAAAGCCGTTGCACAGCGGCTTTTTGTTAGCGCTTAATTACTCATTAACACGCGCCAATTATCGTAACTTCTAGTCTAAATTCGATAAATTCACCAAATTTACGAATATCATCAACCCCACTTTCGCCCGGTGTATTTGCCCTCAAAAATGCCGGATTTCATTTATTTCCATGGCGATACACAACATGGCATCTTCCTCAGATCACTCCACCGATAGCACCCATATCGGCCTCAATTCCGCCGACAAACTATTTTTGGCATTCTTGGTTTTGGTCGTTGCAGCCGTCACTTGGCTTGGCGTCGTCAACTACAAAGAAGCACTCAAAGTTGAAGCGTCCAAAAGCAACGGGGAAGCCTGGGTCGCTTGGCTGACCGAAACTGGCACCACACGCTTTGAAGCCAACACGCAACACCCCGCGTGCAAAGGCGGCGTCAAACCGGCTGCCGATGCCAAAGCCGACACCCCCGGCACCTGGGGCGCTTGCTTGGCGCACATCATGGCCACCACCGAGTTGAAAGACCAAATCAACCCGTTCTTCAACGTCGCACCCCATTTTGTGGCAGCCTGTGACCCGAAAGATCGCACCTTGATGGGCGCTATCTTGTTGGAAGACTTGATGCCCACGCCTCCCGGCTCTGCCACCCCCTTCGTGGCGTCTCAATTGCTGGAGACCGATGCCATTGACTACAAGATGCAATTGCGTTTGTCCGTGTGTGACAAAGGTGGCTACGCCATCAAAGTTGCTGAATTTGAATTCTGAGGTCTGACATGAACACCACCACCAAACAAGACAAATTCCTAGAAGACCTCGACGTCAAATCCATCCTGGGTCAAGACGAGGAAGCCAACATCGATCGCAACTTGCCGATGCGCAAGTGGCTGTACTCATGGCTGCTCGACCCCAACATTCCTGGCAACTTCCAAAAAGAATTGGACAAGTGGATCAGCTACCTGATCATTGGTAACTTGTTCAGCTTGATGTTTGAACACGTGCCTGCGGTCTACGAACCGTACCGCACTTGGTTTGAACTGTTTGACATCTTCTCGGTGGCCGTGTTCACCATTGAATACGCCCTGCGCCTCTACCTCGCACCCGAAGACGAAGAGTTCAAAAACCGCAAGCATGCACGCTGGGGCTTTGTGTCCAGCCCGTTTGCCATCATCGACTTCTTGGCTGTGGCGCCTTTCTACTTGAAGTCGTTCATCCCCATCGACTTGCGCGTGTTGCGGTTCTTGCGACTGTTGCGAATCTTGAAGTTGTTCCGTGTGTTGATTCCCGCACTCGCTGAGTTCAAAGAACTCAACAAGGGCCGCACGTTCCGTCAAAAAGTTCACGCCTTGGTGTTCCCCAGCAACTACGGCGGCACCATGCAACACATTTTTGAAGTGTTCATTGGTGTGTGGGTGATCTTGTCTGTGATGGCTGTGATTCTGGAATCGGTCAAGAGCATCAACTACATCTTGCATTTGCAATTTGTGATTTTGGATGCGGTGGCTGTGGCCATCTTTACCGTTGAATACTGCATGCGCATTTACTCGTGCGTGGAAGAACCTGGCTACAAAGGCGCCTTCTTGGGTCGCTTGCGTCAAGCCAAAAACCCTTCGACGTTCATCGACTTCTTGGCCATCTTGCCTTTCTTCTTGGAAGTGTTCTTGCATCACCTGATCGACTTGCGCTTCTTGCGAGTCTTCCGTTTGGCGCGACTGCTCAAACTCACACGCGGCAGCGATGCCACCGCGGTGTTGGTCAAAGTGGTGGTGCGCGAGTGGCCTGTGATGGGCGCTGCCACCTTCATCATGATGTTGTTGTTGGTGCTGACCGCCAGCTTGGGCTACTTGTTTGAATACGACGCACAGCCTGAGAAGTTTGAAAACATTCCCACCTCCATCTACTGGGCGGTGATCACCTTGGCCTCGGTGGGCTATGGCGACATCTCGCCTGTCACCCCCATGGGCCGTGCGATGACCAGCGTCTTGGCGCTGTTGGGCATTGGTATCTTCGCCATCCCCGCTGCGTTGCTGGCCTCGGCCTTCAGCGATGAGTTGGTGAAAGAACGCGACCAATTGAAAGCCAACTTGTTTGCCATCCTCAAAGACGGTCACATCAGCGAAGCAGAAGCCGCCATCATCCGCGCCGAAGCCAAGCGTCTGCACTTGACCGTGGAAGAGGTGAACAAGCTGATCGAGGTGGTGATCAAAGAGCACGAGCTCGAAGAGCGCAACCCACTGCCGATTCACAAGATCGCCGAAAACCCAGCCTTGGCTGTGGAGCACTACAAAGTGTTGTTGGGCCAAATTCGCCAACTGGGTGTCCAAGTGGATGCTGCACAGTTTGACCAAGCAGCACAACAAGGCGAACGTTTGTCTGCCAACGAATTTGCCTTGTGGCAAAAAATTCAAGGGAAGGCTTAAGCCCCTTCTAAAGCGGCCACGCTTGACTGTGTGGCCGCTTTTTTATTCCGACACGACATACTTTCAAATTCGTTAGACCCTCGCAATGACTACAGGATTTAAAAATACCCTGATGGAAATCTTGGACGGCTCGCCCAAGCACACGGCCAGCCGTTACGTCGAGTGGATCATCACCCTGGTGGTGCTGGTCAACTGCTCTGCCGTGATCCTTGATTCCGTTCCGGAAATTCACGCTGAATTCAAAGAGTTCTTCCACGAGCTCGAGTTCTGGAGCGTGATGTTCTTCACGGGTGAATACATCTCTCGCGTGTGGTCCTTGGGCGCCAAGTACGACAAAGACAACGGCGGCAGCTGGAAAGGCCGCTTCGAATACATGTTCAGCCCATTTGGCTTGGTCGACTTCTTTGCCACCATGCCTTACTACATGCACATGTTCTTGCCGGGTTTGGATTTGCGCATCTTGCGAGTCCTGCGTTTGCTGCGAATCTTGAAACTCTCCAAATACAACACCGCGTTGCAAGACTTGTTTCATGCCATTCATTCCGAACGGCAAGCGTTTGGTTCTGCGGTGTTTTTGTTGACCATTGCCACCATCGTGTCGGCCTCTTTGATGCAGTTCGCAGAAGGTCACCATCAGCCCGAGTTCTTCGGAACCATTCCCCACTCCATCTACTGGTCGATCGTGACCATCACCTCGGGCTACGGCAACGTGGAACCGATGACCAAAGCCGGTGAAGCCATTGCGCTGATCACCGGCTTCTTGGGCGTGTGCATGGCCGCGATCATGACCGGTATCGTGGCTTCCGCCTTCTCTAACCAAGTGGCGCGTAAGAAAGCCGCGTTTGAAGCGCAACTGCGTGAGGTTTTCAAAGACGGCAATATGTCTGAAGAAGAGAAAGAAACCCTCCAACGTCTGCAAGCGCATTACCGCTTATCCGATGAGCAAGTCGAAGCCATGATGCTTCGCGCTAAAAACAAATCGTCAGCCAATGACTGAGCGCGCCATGACTACAGCAGTTTCTACCCCCTCGACCTATCAGCGCATCAAACGCCGCACCTACGAAATCATGGAAGGCGAAGTGCCTGACAAGTACAGCAGCTTCGTTGAAATCTTCGTAGCCCTCTTGGTGGTGGCCAACGTGATTGGCATCATCTTGGAGTCTGTGCCAGAAATCCATGAAGCTTTCGAGCATCAGTTCCATTGGTTTGACGTGTTCAGCGTGGCTGTGTTCTCGGTTGAATTCGTGATGCGCGTTTGGTCGTACAGCGAAAAATACATTCACACCGGTGGTACCGCATGGGATGGCCGCAAAGAGTATGTGTTTAGCTTCTACGGCATCATCGACTTTGTCAGTACCGTGCCGTTCTATCTGCAGCTTCTTTTCCCAGGCGCTGACTTGCGCGTGCTGCGGATGTTCCGTTTGATGCGGATTTTCAAACTCTCTCGCTACAACAGCGCGTTTGAAGACATGGTGGCCGCAGTGAAAGCCGAAAAAGATTCGTTCTCTTCTGCGGTGTTCTTGCTGTTCATCAGCTGCTTGTTGTTCTCTTCGTTGATTTACATCATTGAAGGCCACGAGCAACCTGACGTGTTCCCTTCAATCCCCGCGGCGATGCACTGGTTTGTTATTACCATCGTATCGGGCTGGGGCAACGTAGATCCTGTGACCTTCGTGGGCACGATCTTGGTCATCTTTACGCAAATCTTGTCCATCGCTTTGGCCGCAATCTTGACTGGTGTAGTGGCAACTGCCTACACCGCCCAAGTGGAACGTCGTCAAGCTTTGTATGAAATGGAAGTTCGCAACGTACTGGCTGACGGCGTTGTCACAGAAGAAGAACAGGCTCAACTTAAAATCATGCAAGCCAAACTTGGCATGTCTGATGAGCAAGTAGAGGCGATCAAACACCAAATGGAAGAAGAGAAACAAATCTCTGACGCCAACAAGCAAGTTAAATAATCCAACTGAGGGTTACCCATGGACAACGGCGCATACGAAAAATACAAGCAAGAAAATCCTGACGTTTACACCCCTTTGTCGACTTATGAATATGTTGACAAATTTGTGCATCAACTCACCAATGCTGAATTGGTGGTGTGCGGCGTGGCCATCGCTTTAGCGATCGTGGCATTGGCCAAACTTTTCACCAAACGAAAAAACAAATCCCCTGAAGACCACAGCGAGTAAAGAGGAAGAACGATGAGTGAAGTTCCAGAAACCGAATTGCCAGACCACGGCAACGACCCGTTTCGCACCCGTTGCGCCATGTTGGTGTCCGGCTTGGCCATGTGCTTGGCCATCGCCAGCTTGGGTGGCAACAACGCCTCGAAAGAGAGCATGAGCAACAACATCTTGGCCTCCAACGCCTACGCGTTCTACCAAGCCAAGAACATTCGCCAGACCGATTACAAAATTGCAGCAGATGACCTGCGATTGCAAATGGCCAACGACAAGCTCACGCCTGCGGCCAAAGCCTTGGCTGAGAAAAAACTCGAGGCCTACGAAAAAAACATCGCGCGCTACGAGTCTGAACCCGATACCGGTGACGGCAAAAAAGAGCTGATGGAAAAAGCCAAAGAACACGAACACGAGCGCGACATTGCCTTGCGCCAAGACCCGTGGTTCGACTACGCCGAAGCCCTGCTGCAAATTGCCATCGTGTTGACCTCGGTCGCCATCTTGACCGGCGCCCATGTGTTGTTCTGGGTCCCTTGCGGATTAGGACTTTTGGGTATCTTTTCAACCATCAATGGTTTCTTGTTGTTGATATAAAGCAAAACCTCTTGAGCAAAGGCCCCTTTGGGGCCTTTTTCCTTATCCCCATCGTTTTTAATTAGCCATGCAAAGC
>JBPCSU010000284.1:0-2968 GCA_051006815.1 Limnohabitans sp. | reverse complement strand
CCGAGGCCAGAGCCAATGCCGCGACCAACGCGACGCTTGGCGTGTTTGGCGCCAGGTGCGTGGGTGATGTTATTGAGTTCCATCTTTGACCTTTTACAGCACTTTGACCAGATAGCTGATCTTGTTAATCATGCCGCGCACTGCAGGCGTGTCTTGCAACTCGCTCACAGAATTCAATTTGCGCAAGCCCAGGCCACGAACAGTGGCGCGGTGCGATTCTTTGGTGCCAATTGGGCTACGCACCAATTGGATCTTGACAGTTTGAGGTGTGCTCATCGAATGCTCCGGAATTAGGCGAAGATTTCTTCGATATTCTTGCCACGCTTAGCAGCAACTTCTGCAGGGGTGGTTGAATTGTTCAAAGCATCCAAAGTGGCACGAACCATGTTGTAAGGGTTCGACGTACCGTGGCTCTTTGCCACGATGTCGGTGATGCCCATCACTTCGAACACAGCGCGCATAGGACCGCCTGCGATGATGCCGGTACCCTTAGGGGCAGGAATCATCATGACGTTGGCAGCACCGTGACGACCGTGCACCGTGTGGTGAATCGTGCCGTTTTTCAACGTGACTTTGGTCATGTTGCGACGCGCTTCTTCCATTGCTTTTTGAACGGCGACTGGCACTTCTTTCGACTTGCCTTTGCCCATACCGACGCGGCCATCGCCATCACCCACCACAGTCAAAGCTGCGAAACCGAGAATACGGCCGCCCTTAACCACTTTGGTGACGCGGTTGACCGCGATCATTTTTTCGCGGAGTCCGTCTTCTGGACCATCACCCTGCGCTTTAGCTTGAAATTTAGCCATGTGTAATTTCCAATCCGGTTAGAACTGCAAGCCAGCTTCGCGGGCTGCGTCGGCCAAAGCCTTGACGCGACCGTGGTATGCGAAACCAGAGCGGTCAAACGCAACTTTGTCGACGCCTGCTTTTTTCGCTTTTTCAGCGATCAGCTTGCCAATCACTTGCGCTGCGCCGACGTTGCCGCCTTTGCCTGTTGCGCCGAGTTGCTTGCGCACATCGGCTTCGGCTGAAGACGCTGTAGCCACCACTTTGGTGCCACATGCCGAAACAACAGTTGCGTAGATGTGCAAGTTGGTGCGGTTCACCATCAAACGTGCAACGCCTTGGTTGGCAATGCGGATACGTGTTTGACGGGCCCGGCGGAGTCGCTGCTCTTTTTTGGTCAACATGTTGCAGCTCCTTATTTCTTCTTGGTCTCTTTGATCGTGATCTTCTCATCCGAATAACGGATGCCCTTGCCTTTGTAAGGCTCTGGGGGACGAATTGCACGGATCTCAGCGGCCACTTGACCGACGCGTTGACGGTCAGCACCTTTGATGATGATCTCAGTCGGAGCAGGTGTCTCGACCTTGATACCTTCAGGCATATCTTTGTTCACGGGGTGAGAGAAGCCCACAGCCAAGTTCAACTTAGAACCTTGCGCAGCAGCTTTGTAACCCACACCGACCAAAGTCAACTTCTTCTCGAAGCCTTTGGTCACACCGGTCACCATGTTGTTGACCAATTGACGCAAAGTACCGCTCATGGCGTTTGCTTCACGAGACTCATCAACTGGCGTGAAAGTCACTTGACCAGCTTCGTTGACAACCTTCACCAATGCGTGGGCAGCAACCGACAGCGTACCGCCGGAACCCTTGACACTGATTTGGGCGCTATTGATAGACACATCCACACCTTGGGGGATGGTCACAGGCGTTTTTCCAACTCGGGACATTTCAGTCTTTCCTTTAGCCTGCGGTTAAGCGACGTAGCACAACACTTCGCCACCGACGCCGGTTGCGCGTGCTTTACGGTCTGTCATCACACCTTTGGGTGTTGTGACAATCGCCACGCCCATGCCATTCATGACTTGGGGGATAGCGCCGCAGCCTTTGTAAACGCGCAAGCCAGGACGGCTCACACGCTCGATGCGTTCGATCACTGGACGGCCTGCGTAGTACTTGAGAGAAATCTCAAGCTCAGTCTTGCCAGCGTCTTTTTTGATTTGAAAACCGTCGATGTAGCCTTCGTCTTTCAGCACTTGCGCGATAGCGATCTTCACTTTGGAAGAAGGCACCATCACAGTGGGCTTAGCCACCATTTGCGCATTGCGGATGCGAGTCAGCAAGTCGGCGATTGGATCACTCATGCTCATATTGAATCTCCTGCCTATTACCAGCTGGCTTTGGTGATGCCGGGAATGTTGCCTTGGAAGGCAAGTTCACGGATCTTGGCGCGGCCAAGGCCGAATTGGCGGAATGTGCCACGTGGACGACCGGTGATCGCGCAACGGTTACGTTGGCGCGTGGGGTTCGCGTTGCGTGGCAACTTTTGCAGACCCAAACGGGCGGCTGCGCGCTCTTCGTCGCTACGCTTGGCGTCGTTGGCAATTGCCTTCAACTCAGCGTGCTTAGCAGCGTACTTTGCGACCAAACGGTCACGCTTGAGCTCGCGCTCGATCAATGCTTGTTTAGCCACGTGCCACCTCGGTCTTGAATGGGAAACGGAAACCAGCGAGAAGCGCCTTGCACTCTTCGTCAGTCTTAGCCGTCGTGGTGATGCTGATGTTGAGGCCGCGCAGTGCGTCGACTTTGTCGTACTCGATCTCAGGGAAAATGATTTGCTCTTTCACGCCGATGTTGTAGTTACCACGGCCGTCGAAAGCGCGAGCAGAAATACCGCGGAAGTCACGCACGCGAGGCAAAGCCACGGTCACGAAACGATCCAGGAATTCGTACATCTGAACGCCACGCAAAGTCACCATACAACCAATGGCTTGGCCTTCACGGATTTTGAAACCCGCGATCGCCTTCTTCGCCTTGGTCACCACTGGTTTTTGGCCAGCAATTTTGGTCAAGTCGCTCACAGCGTTGTCCATGACTTTCTTGTCAGCGACAGCTTCGCTCACACCCATGTTCAACGTGATTTTGGTCAAACGTGGAACTTGCATGGGCGATGTGTAACC
>JBPCSU010000283.1:0-14805 GCA_051006815.1 Limnohabitans sp. | reverse complement strand
CGTGCGCACCGAGATGAGCGAAACCGGTAAAGCCAAGATGGGCACCGATTTGGCCAATGTTCCTGACCGTGCACGCATCGCCGCGGAACAAGCGGTGGCTTGCCCCTTGCTCGAAGGCGTGGACATGTCGGGTGCCAAGGGCGTGTTGGTGTTGATCACCGCCGCCAAGGGCGGTTTGAAGCTGTCCGAGTCACGCGAAGCGATGAACACCATCCGCAAGTTCGCATCGCCCGATGCACACGTGATCTACGGTACCGCTTACGACGAAAACTTGGGCGACCAAATTCGCGTCACCGTGGTGGCCACAGGTTTGGCTGGTGGCCGTCGTGCGGCGCCTCAGTTGCAAGTGTTGCGCACGGGTACCGATGGCGTGGGCTTCCCCACCACACAAGCCCCCAACGCCTCCCCTGCGGGTGTGTTGGCCGCTGCCTCTGCTGGCTTGGCTGGTTTGGCGGCAGGTTTGGGCGGTGGCGCACCTGCGGTGACACAACCCAACTACGAATCCATGAACTCACCCGCTGTGTGGCGTGGCAACCGTACCTCGGCTGCAGCCAAGGTGGATGCCTTGTCATCGGGTGGCATGGACGACTACGAAATCCCCGCCTTCTTGCGCAAGCAAGCCGACTAAATAGGCCCTCCGAGGGGCTGCCCCCAGCTTGGGGCGGCCCTGCGGTGGAGGTGCTATCAAGGTCATTGAAAAAGTGAATCACCTTTTTGGAGGGGATTCACTAAAATCATCCCGTGCTCAAACAACGAACCCTTCAATCCCTCACCAAGGCCGTCGGCGTTGGGCTTCACAGCGGTCAACGCGTGGAGCTGACCTTGCGTCCGGCACAACCCGACACGGGCATCGTGTTCCGTCGGGTGGATTTGGCGCAGCCGGTTGATATCCCGATCTCGGCCACGGCCGTGACGGACACGCGTTTGGCCTCGACCATCTCCAACGGCGGGGCGAAGGTGTTCACGGTGGAGCACTTGATGTCGGCCTGTGCCGGCTTGGGGCTCGATAACCTCTACATTGACATCACCGCCGAAGAAGTGCCGATTCTTGATGGCTCTGCTTCGTCGTTTGTGTTCTTGCTACAAAGCGCGGGCATCGTGGAGCAAAACGCGCCCAAGCGTTTTATTCGTGTGTTGAAGCCCGTTGAAGTGCGTGAAGGCGAGGGTGCCAACGTGAAGTGGGCGCGCTTGGAACCACACCACGGTTACAAGCTGAGTTTCGAAATCGATTTCAGCCACCCCGCAGTCGACTCGACGGGGCAAAGCGTGGTGTTCGACATGGACACCGACGTTTACACCCGCGACATCGCACGCGCCCGTACCTTTGGTTTCACCCGCGACGTTGAGATGCTGCGTGCCAACGGCTTGGCCTTGGGCGGTGGTTTGGACAACGCCATCGTGATGGATGACTACAAGGTGTTGAACAGCGATGGTCTGCGCTACGACGACGAGTTTGTGAAACACAAAATTCTCGATGCCATGGGCGATTTGTATTTGATCGGCAAACCGTTGTTAGCCTCGTATGTGGCTTTCCGTTCAGGTCACGCCATGAACAACTTGTTGCTGCGCGAATTGCTGAACCATCCCGAGGCGTATGAAGTCGTCACCTTTGAGGATGCCCGCAAAGCCCCTCCCGGATTGGCGCAACTCGCGCCGGCTTGGTAAGCCCCGCGCCAGGGCTCAGCGGCTGCGGCCCGCTTTGTACATGCCGCTGGTTTTGCGTTGAAGCTCGGTGGCCGCCGCCAGCTTGGCCATGGAATGCCCCGCATGTGCATGCGTGATGGCAATGCCCAAGGCGTCTGCGGCATCGGACCCGGGCAAGCCCGGTAGGTTGAGCAAACGTTTCACCATTTCTTGCACTTGTTCTTTTTTGGCCAAGCCGTGCCCTGCCACGGCTTGTTTCATTTGCAGCGCGGTGTATTCGGCCACAGGCAAGTTGCAGGTGGCCAAGGCGGTGATGCACGCCCCACGTGCTTGACCCAGCAGCAACGTGGCTTGTGGGTTGACGTTGACGAACACAATTTCCACCGCCGAGGTGTCGGGCTGGTAACGCTCGACCACTTCGTGAATGCCGTCGAACAACACCTTCAAACGTTCAGGCAAATTGCCTTGTGCTTCTTTGTTGGTGCGGATGGTGCCGCTGGCGATGTACAGCAGTTGGTTGCCGTGTTTTTCCAGCACCCCAAAACCTGTGGTGCGTAAGCCGGGGTCGATGCCAAGAATGCGCATGGCCTTACGGTAACTGAGCGCCGCCCATGCGACCCACAATGATTTCGGTGCGGCCCGACAAGTACTCCGACTGCGGGAACTTTTGGTAATGCTTGGGACGCGGCAACATCACCGCCAAGCGCCCCGCTTCCCACGGCGTGAGCTGCGACGCAGGCTTTTGAAAGTAGTGTTGGGCGGCAGCTTCGGCGCCAAAAATGCCTTCGCCCCATTCCACATGGTTGAGGTAAATCTCCAAGATGCGGCGCTTGTCGAGCACGGCTTCTAGCATCAGGGTCAACACAAACTCTTGGCCTTTGCGGATGAAGGTGCGTTCGCCCGAGAGAAATAAATTCTTCGCCAGCTGCTGCGTGATGGTGGAGCCCCCCACCACTTTGGGCGGGGCTTTGCCTTGCGCGTTGCGGCTGGCTTGCAACTCGGCCTTGGCATTTTTGGCCCATGCTTTTTCAATGGCGTCCCACTGCACGCCGTCGTGTTGCGCAAAGATGTCGTCTTCAGACGCGATCACCGCGCGTTTGAGGTGGTTGGAAATTTGCGCATAAGGCACCCAGTCTTGACGCCAACGCAGGCGGTCTTTGGTGGTGGCGATGCGCCACGCTTCGGAGCGTTCAAACGCGGTGGATTCCGGTGCGATGCGTGCCATGACGGCAATGCGCGCCAGAAAGAACACTTGCAAGCCCAGCCATGCGGCCAACACCAACACCAACCACCGCATCAGAGGACGAAAGCGTGTGCTGTTCATGGCTCACCTCGTGTTGCCGTTGGTGGCTTCGCCACCGCGCGTGTGCAAGGCGTTGTCGCGGCTGAAGATGAAGCGCGACACCACGGCCAGCTGATCGGCTTCTTGGCGCATCTCTTCGGTGAACACGCCAAAGGGGCCCGAGGCCGTGGCAATGGCTTGCGCGCGGCGGTCGAGTTCGGCCAAGCCCGAGCCTTGCACCACTTCGGTGGCGAGCACGCGGCCATCGGTGTTGACAGTGATGATCATGGTCAATTCGCCGTAGAGTTTGTCGCCATTGCTGGAGGCTGGAAAGTAGCGGGTGCCACGGTCTTCAATTTTGCGACGCAAGGCGTCGTAGTACAGCGCATACGCCGCTTGTTTGGTGGCGGGGCTGACGTAGTGTTTGCGTGGGCGTGCGTTGTCTTGGTTGATGCGTTGCTCAATCTCGGCCAACAGCTTGAGCAGTTGGCGGCGTTTTTGCTCCACGTCATCGGGTGCGTATTGTGATTTTTGTGGCTGAGGTGGCGGCAGCTGGGCCAGCAAGTTTTTCACTTGTGCCAACAGCAGCGATTGCTCTTTGCGCATGGCCGCCAGTTTCCGTTGCAGGGCTTCACTCATGTCGCCTTGCGCGGTGGCGGCGGCGCTCGGCAGGGGCGATGCGGCACGGCCGGTTTTCTGCTCGCCACCGCCGGCCAACTGTGTTTGGGCCAAGGCTTGGGCTTTGTCGGGCGCTTCGGCTTTGGCACGGGTGTTGACCAAAATTACTTCGAGCGGCGTGTCGCTGAACAAGCGGTCGAAGCGCTCAGGCGCTGCCACGCGCAAGGTCAGCAACGCACCGTGAAATGCCAGCGAAATGGCCAAGGCTTTTTGCAGCGTGGTCCACCGAGCCCAAGAAAAACGCGAGTGCATCACGCGGCATCACCCTCCACAGGCTGTGCTTCGTTGACGTCCATCGCCAAAGCGATGGGGCCGGCGGCGGTGTCGTCTTCGTCGTCGAGGAGTTCGGCTTCTTCTGCGCTGCTGGGCGCATCGGCTTCCAACACGTGCAGCAATTGACCGCTGATGTCGAGGCTGATGTCATCGATCTCACTCAAGCGCAACTGCACGCGGGCGCCACGCGGCAAGTCGCCCGCACCCAACACGGGCAGTACCAAGGGCAGGTCATCGGCGCGCGCCATGGGCGGTTGGCCGGGGAAGGCTTTGAACACGGTGGCGCTGAGCTCGGTGATTTGGTGTTGCTTCAGGTACTGCAAGGTCCAGAAACGTTCCATGCCGTTTTGGTAGGCGTTGTAGGCGCTGTAGGCGCCGTCAAAGGCCGAAATGATGGAGAACAGTTCGGCGTCCTTGGGTTTGAACGGCGCGGCCAAAGCGGCGGTGCTGCCGTGTTTGGCACACGCAATGATTTGCCACTGGTTGACCAAGTCGGTGTAGCGGCGCAGCGGCGAGGTGCTCCACGCGTAGCTGGGCACCCCAATGCCTGCGTGAGGCAAGGCCTTGGTGCCCATGCGCACTTTCACACCAGGTTGCAAGCTGGCTTGGCTGCGGTAGATGCCGGGCACGCCGAGTTCGGCCAGCCAATTGCCCCAGGTGCTGTTGGCCAAGATCATGGCTTCGGCCACCATCAAGTCGAGGGGCGCGCCGCGTTGGCGGATGGTGATTTGCACCTGCTCGTCGCCCTTGGGTTCGGCGCCGTCGTTGCCCACCAAGCGGAAGTTGTAGTCGGGGCGGTTGAAGGTTTCGGGCTTGCCACGCACCACCTCGCGTTGTGCTTTGAGGTGCTGTGCCAAACGGAACAAAAACGCCAGTTGTGCACGAGGCATGGCCGGTTCTACCGTGCCCGCTGGGTGTGTGACGCTGGGGTCTTGCAGCCACGCTTCACTGACGATGCTGTCGAGTTGGTCGTGGCGCAAGTTGGCGGCAATTGGCACGCGCTCGACGCGTGTCTCGGTGTGTTGCAGGGTCAGTGTGGCTTCGTCAAACCTGGCGTACAACGACACCGCAGGACAGTCACGTCCTTCTTGCAAGGTGTAGGTTTGCACCACGTCGTCTGGCAGCATGGTGATTTTGTAGCCCGGCATGTAGACCGTGGACAGACGTTGACGCCCCAACTGGTCAATCGCATCGCCCGGCTTCAGCGCCAAAGCAGGGGCTGCAATGTGAATGCCCAGCGTGACGGTGCCACTGCCCAAGCCTTGCACCGACAACGCGTCGTCAATCTCGGTGGTCTGCGAGTCGTCAATCGAGTAGGCCTGCACGGTGGCGAGTGGCAAGGCATCGGCAATGGCCGGGGCTTGCAGCGTTGGAAAGCTTGTGCCTTTGGGGAAGTTGTCAAACAAAAAGCGTTGCCAGTGGAACTGGTAGGCCGAGCTGATGGCACCGGCTTTTTGTAGCAGGGCCAAAGGCGCAGTTTGCGTGGCGCGCGCGGCTTCGACCACGGCTTTGTATTCCGGCGCGTTCTTGTCCGGTTTGAACAAAATTTTGTAGAGCTGATGTTGGATGGGGGCAGGACAGGTGCCCTGACCCAACTCTGCCGCCCATGCCTCGATTTGCGCTTGAATTTGTTTTTTCTTTTCGATGCCTGCCAGGGCTTGCGCAATCACCTCGGCCGAGGCTTTTTTGAACCGACCTTTGCCGGCACGGCGGAAGTAGTGCGGGGCGTCGTACAAGCGAAACAGCGCAGCGGCTTGCTCAGCCAACGTGGCCTGCGCGCTGAAGTATTCACGCGCCAAGTCGGCAAATCCAAATTCGTCTTCGGGGGCAAATTCCCAAGCCAAGTCCAGCTCGATGGAGGGGCTCAAGGCGTGTGCGTCACGCATCAAGTCAGCGGGGGCGGGTTTCTCAAATTTCAGCAACACGTGGGCTGCTTTGACCTTCACCCGTTTGCCAGATTCCAGCTCGATTTGGGCCGAGCTTTCTGCTTCGGAGAGGATGCGGCCCGTCTGGAATTTTCCAGCTTCTTCAAACAATGCGTACATGAGCGCCATTGTCCCATGTTGAACTCAGGACGCAGGCTGCAAATTGAGAAATGCCAACACCTGTGGCAAGTGGGTGTGGAAGTCGCTCAAGGCGTGGTCACCGCCTGGTAAAACCAGCTGAGGGGAGCCTGGGTAGCGGGCGGTCATTTCGCGCCAATCCAACACTTCATCGCCTTGCGCGATCAAGGCCCAAACGCGCTCGGGATGAGGCAGGGGGCCGACCTGCAACGCGCGTAGTTCATCCACAAAGTGGGGTTCAAAGTAAAAGCGCTCGGCGGGGTCATGCCACGTGGTTTGCTCGCCGATGTACTTGGCGAGGTCACGCGCGGGATCCACGGCGGGGTTGAGCAGCACAGCTTTGCAACCGCGCTGCGCGGCCAGCCAGGTGGCGTAGAACCCACCCAAGGAAGAACCAATCACGGCCATGCGGTGTGCAGGCAAATCGGCAGTGCCTTGCGCAATCAGCTCGGCTGCTGCGCTTGGGGAGGGGGGCAGTTGGGGACACCACCACGTCAGGTGGGGAAATTGGGTGGCCATGACCGTGGCCATTTGGCGGGCCTTGGTCGATTGCGGCGAAGAACGAAAACCGTGCAGGTAGAGCACGTGGGTGGTGGTTTCGGTGGGCATAGGGGGCATGCTAGCAGCGAGGCGATAATTGCGGCCATGCCCACCGTCATGCACAAACCCAGCCCGCTACAACGCTTGATGCCTTTGCTCAAAGGCTTTGATGGTCCGCTGGCATTTGGTATTTTCATGTTGGCCTGTGCAGGAATGTTGACCATGTATTCGTCGGGCTTTGCCAATGGCGCACGCTTTCTCGACCATGGCCGCAACATGCTGTTGGCGGGCTTCATCATGTTTGTGGTGGCCCAAATTCCACCGCAGCGCTTGATGGCGTTTGCGGTGCCGCTGTACACCTTGGGCGTGGCGCTGTTGATTGGTGTGGCCTTGTTTGGTTTGACCAAAAAAGGCGCGCGCCGTTGGTTAAATGTGGGTGTGGTGATTCAGCCCAGCGAGATCATGAAAATTGCCATGCCATTGATGTTGGCTTGGTGGTTCCAAAAGCGCGAAGGTCAGTTGCGCCCGTTTGACTTTTTGGTGGCCACCTTGTTGTTGGTGGTGCCTGTGGCGTTGATCGTGCGCCAGCCCGATTTGGGGACCGCTATTTTGGTGTTGTCGGCGGGGCTGGCCGTGATTTTCTTCGCCGGATTGAGCTGGTTTTTGATCGTGCCGCCCATCATCTTGGGTGTGATTGGTGTGGGCTTGGTGGTGTGGTTTGAACCCACTTTGTGCGCCGATGGTTTCCGTTGGCCCATCCTGCATGACTACCAGCAGCAGCGCATTTGTACCTTGCTCGATCCGTCGCGTGACCCCTTGGGCAAAGGCTTTCACATCATCCAAGGCATGATCGCTATTGGCTCTGGCGGGTTCTGGGGCAAGGGCTTCATGCAAGGCACGCAAACCCATTTGGACTTCATTCCTGAGCGCACCACCGACTTTGTGTTTGCGGCCTACAGCGAAGAGTTTGGTTTTGTCGGTGACGTGATGTTGATCGGCGCCTTTGTCTTTTTGATCTTGCGTGGCTTGGCCATTGCAGTCGAGGGCCCGACCTTATTTGCCCGATTGCTGGCGGGCAGCGTGACCTTGAGTTTCTTCATTTACGCGTTTGTCTACATGGGCATGGTCAGTGGCATGTTGCCTGTGGTGGGCGTGCCGTTGCCGTTCATCAGCTACGGCGGGACGGCCATGGTGACACTCGGTTTGGGCTTAGGGATATTGATGTCGGTGGCCAAGGCCAAACAGTTGATGCAGTCATAATTCCTGCATGATTTCACGCGAACCCACCCTTGAGCGACTGGCCATTGCCCGTCAACTGCTGTTAACGCCTTTCGGTTTGGACGAAACCGATTTGGTCAAAACCCTGGCAGAGATCAAAGCGCACCAAGTGGACGAGGCCGATTTGTACTTTCAGTACACCCGTGCCGAAGGCTGGAGCTTGGAGGAGGGCATCGTCAAGACCGGCTCCTTCAGCATCGACCAAGGCGTGGGCGTGCGCGCCGTGAGCGGCGAGAAAACCGCTTTTGCGTACTCCGATGACATTTCCAAAGCTTCCTTGTTGGATGCCGCACGCACCGTGCGTTCGATCGGTGCGGCAGCCAAAGGGGCACGTGTCAAAGTGCCGAGCCAAAAGGTGGCGTCTAGCCGCTCGTTGTATGGCGACTTGGACCCGATTGCGTCGCTCAACAGCACAGACAAAGTGGCCTTGCTGGGGCGTGTCGAGCAAATGGCCCGTGCCAAAGATCCGCGCGTGATTCAAGTCATGGCTGGCTTGGCCAGTGAATACGACGTGGTGATGGTGGTGCGTGCCGACGGCACCTTGGCCGCCGATGTGCGCCCTTTGGTGCGTTTGAGTGTGACGGTGATTGCTGAGCAAAGCGGTCGTCGCGAAATTGGCTCGGCAGGCGGTGGCGGCCGTTTTGGTTTGAGCTACTTTGACGATACCTTGTTGCAAAGCTATGTGGACGAAGCTGTGCAATGCGCCTTGACCAACTTGGATGCACGCCCCGCCCCTGCCGGTGAAATGAGCGTGGTGTTGGGCCCGGGTTGGCCTGGCATCTTGTTGCACGAGGCGATCGGCCACGGCTTGGAAGGTGACTTCAACCGCAAAGGCTCCAGTGCGTTCAGCGGTCGCATGGGCCAACGCGTGGCAGCCAAAGGCGTGACCGTGCTGGACGACGGCACCATCCCCGATCGCCGTGGTTCACTCAATGTGGATGACGAAGGCAACCCCAGCCAGCGCAATGTGTTGATTGAAGATGGCATTTTGAAGGGCTACATTCAAGACAGCATGAATGCGCGCTTGATGGGCGTGAAGCCCACAGGCAATGGCCGCCGCGAAAGTTACGCCCACGTGCCCATGCCGCGCATGACCAACACCTACATGTTGGGTGGCGACAAATCGCCCGAAGAAATTGTGGCCAGCCTCAAGAAGGGCTTGTACGCCGTGAACTTTGGCGGCGGTCAAGTGGACATCACGTCGGGCAAGTTTGTGTTCTCTGCCAGCCAAGCGTTTTGGGTGGAGAACGGCAAGATTCAATACCCCGTCAAAGGCGCCACCTTGGTGGGCAATGGCCCTGATGCCTTGACGCGTGTGAGCCTGATTGGCAACGACATGAAGCTCGACCCCGGCGTGGGCACTTGCGGCAAAGAAGGCCAGAGCGTGCCTGTGGGCGTGGGGCAACCGACCTTGCGCATTGATGGGTTGACTGTCGGAGGGACGGCCTAAAGGCTGTGGGCGTTACCGCTCAATGTCTCGCGTAATCCCTAGTTGCTTGTCAGCCAAACGCCAGAATCCTTGTGCTACATTTCAACCCATGAGTTCAGCCCGTTTTTACTTTGCTTACTTTTTTATCTCACGCTCCCAAGGCGGTCGAGAGATCTGAACGTAGCCCAAACGATCTGAACTCCCAAACCAACCGCCGGACCCCCGGCGGTTTTTTTTTGCCAAATTCCAAACCCATACTTTTTTCAAACTTCAGGACGAGACCATGAAAACGAACACACCTTATCCAAGCCACGTTGAGATCACCAGTCAAACCGACGACCAACGTATCAAGGACATCACCGTGCTACCTCCTCCCGAACATTTGATTCGCTTCTTCCCCATCCAAGGCTCGCCTGTGGAAAAGCTGATTACCCAAACACGCAAAACCATTCACAACATCATGCACGGCACCGATGACCGTTTGCTGGTGGTGATTGGTCCTTGCTCGATTCACGACCCTGCAGCCGCCATCGACTACGCGCGCCGCTTGCAGCCCCTGCGTGAGAAGTTTGCCGACACCTTGGAAATCGTGATGCGTGTGTACTTCGAGAAGCCACGTACCACCGTGGGCTGGAAAGGCCTGATCAACGACCCATACTTGGACGAGAGCTACCGCATCGACGAAGGCTTGCGCATTGCACGCCAGTTGCTGATTGAGATCAACCGCCTCGGGTTGCCTGCCGGCAGTGAGTTCTTGGATGCCATCAGCCCGCAATACATTGGCGATTTGATTTCGTGGGGCGCGATTGGTGCGCGTACCACCGAGAGCCAAGTGCACCGCGAATTGGCCTCGGGTATTTCTGCACCCATCGGTTTCAAAAACGGCACCGACGGCAACATAAAAATTGCCACCGATGCGATTCAAGCTGCAGCGGGCGGACACCACTTCTTGTCGGTGCACAAAAACGGCCAAGTGGCGATTGTGCAAACCAAGGGCAACAAAGACTGCCACGTGATTTTGCGCGGTGGCAAGACGCCCAACTACGATGCCGCCAATGTGAATGCCGCGTGCGACGAGTTGGCCAAAGCCAAGTTGCCCGCCTCGTTGATGGTGGATTGCAGCCACGCCAACAGCAGCAAGCAACACGAGCGTCAGTTGGTGGTGGCGCGCGATATTGCCGACCAAATCAGCGGCGGTTCACACCATGTGTTTGGCGTGATGATTGAGAGCCACATCCACGGCGGCGCTCAAAAGTTCACCCCTGGCAAAGACGATGTGACCAAGCTCGAATACGGCAAGAGCATCACCGATGCGTGCTTGGACTGGAACGACTCGGTCACCTCGTTGGAGGTGTTGTCGCAAGCGGTGGCTGCGCGTCGTCAACGCGCTTGATCAAGGTGAGATTGGGCTGAGCAGGTGCTTCACGCCAAGGCTGCCAGCAGCTTGGCGTGAATACCCCCAAACCCGCCGTTGCTCATGCACAGCACGTGGTCGCCTGCATGCGCAGCAGCAACCACTTGGGCAATCACCTCGTCCACAGAGGCGCCGACGCAGGCCCGCGAGCCCATGGGGGCCAAGGCTTCTGCCGCATTCCAATCGAGCCCCCCGGAGTGGCAGAAGGCGAGGTTGGCGTCCTCTAAGCTCCAAGGCAGTTGGGACTTCATGGTGCCCAGCTTCATGGTGTTGCTGCGCGGTTCGAACACCGCCAAGATGCGGGCGTTGGGACCCACTTTGCGACGCAAGCCATCGACCGTGGTGCGAATGGCGGTGGGGTGGTGGGCAAAGTCGTCGTACACCGTGATGTCGCCGCCAGCGCGTGGCACGGTACCGCGCACTTCCATGCGGCGGCGCACGTTTTGAAATTGACTCAAGCTGGTAGCTGCTTGGGCAGGTGACACACCCAAATGCTCTGCCGCAGCAATGGCGGCCAAGGCGTTGAGTTGGTTGTGCACACCGGTGATGTTCCATTGCACCCGACCCACTTCTTGTCCGTGACGCAACACGGCAAAGTTGTCAGGCTCGCCTTGAACCGTCCAGCCGTGTTCCCCTGTGGCGTTGGCGCTCACGCCAAACTTGGCCACGCCACTCCAGCAGCCTTGGTCCAACACGCGTTGCAAGCTGTCTTCATCTGCGTTCACCACCACGCGTCCGCTGCCGGGGACGGTGCGCACCAAGTGGTGGAACTGGCGCTCAATTGCGGCGAGGTTGTCAAAGATGTCGGCGTGGTCGAACTCCAAGTTGTTCAACACCGCCGTGCGCGGGTGGTAGTGCACAAACTTGCTGCGCTTGTCAAAGAAGGCGGTGTCGTATTCGTCTGCCTCAATCACGAAGGGCGTGCGCTGGCCTGCGGCCACTTCAGCAGGGCTGCTCAAACGACCCAGGCGGGCGGAGACGCCAAAGTTCATGGGGACGCCACCCACCAAGAAACCCGGCTTTAACCCTGCGGCTTGCAAAATCCACGTCAGCATTGATGTGGTGGTGGTTTTGCCGTGTGTACCGGCCACCGCCAGCACATGACGCGGTTGGCTGGGGTGGTGCAGCACGTGTTCGGCCAGCCATTGCGGTCCGCTGGTGTAGGGGGCGCCACTTTCTAAAATGGCTTCCATCAATGGAAATTTCGGTGTGCCATCGGCCAAACGTGCGCGTGACACCACGTTGCCAATCACGTACACATCGGGCTGCAAGTGCATTTGGTCGGCGTCGAAGCCTTCAATCAGTTCAATGCCGAGGGCGCGGAGTTGGTCACTCATGGGGGGGTAAACGCCCGCATCGCAACCGGTGACTTTGTGGCCCGCTTCACGTGCCAACGCAGCCAGTCCACCCATGAACGTGCCGCAAATTCCCAAAATATGTATGTGCATGCGGGCATTTTAGGAGGGCTGTTCTGCGGCTTTTCTGCAAACCCGCCAGAAGGGCCCGACAATCACCTCACCTATGGTGACAGTTCAAGAAGAAATCGCAGCAACAGCAGCCCGTCTGGTGGTCGAGGAGGGGTTGGAGTACGGCCCGGCCAAACGCCGTGCAGTCAAGCAACTGGGGCTCAACGGCCGCGCCCAGTTGCCCAACAACGACCAAGTGGAAGATGCGGTGCGCGAGTACCTGTCGGTGTTTTGTGCCGACACACAGCCGACCGAGTTGGCCGCCTTGCGCGCGTTGGCGCGGCAGTGGATGGTGCGATTGATGGACTTCCGGCCGCATTTGGGCGGTGCCGTTTGGCGCGGCACAGCAACAGGTTTGTCAGACATTTACCTGCAGTTGTTTTGTGATGACCCCAAATCGACCGAAATTAGCCTCATTGACCACAATGTGCGTTACGAGGTGAGTTCGGTGCAAGGCTTTCAAGGCGAGACTGTCGATGCCTTGAGCGTGTTGTGCGATTGCCCGGGGTTGGACCATCGCGTGTTGGTTCATTTGATGATTTATGACCGCGACGACGTGAGTGGCGCACTCAAGCCGGATGCGCAAGGCAGAACCCAACGCGGTGATTTAACAGCTTTAGATAGATTGATGGAAGATTTTGAATGACATTCAATGTAAATAGACGTCATGCGCTGTATGTGGGGGCGGCTGCAGTGGCGGCCGCTGCCGGTTTTGCTGTGGGCTTGCGCCAGTACACGGCGGCTGCATTGTCGCCGGAGGCCTTGCAAGCGCTTTGGGAAGCCGAGTTTGACACCCCTTCGGGTGAGCGCTTGCGGATGTCTCGCTTTCAGGGGAGGCCGTTGGTGTTGAACTTCTGGGCCACTTGGTGTCCGCCGTGCGTGGAGGAAATGCCCTTAATTGAAGCCTTCTATCAACAAAACCAAGCCAAAGGTTGGCAAGTAGTGGGATTGGCCGTGGATCAACCCAGTCGGGTACGCCACTTTTTAGCGCAATCGCCCTTCAGTTATCCGATGGGGTTGGCCGGTTTCAACGGTTCTGAACTGGGGCAAAAGCTGGGAAATAGCCAAGCCAGCTTGCCGTTTACCTTGGTTTTGGATGCGCAAGGCGGCGTGATTCAGCAAAAATTAGGTAAATTAAATGCAGAAGAGGTCAAAAACTGGGCTTCTTGACCATTTTTCTCTGTCTTTTCTTTGTGAATTGGTGTAAATTAGGGGCTTATTTACAACAAATAAGGTGTAGTTATGGATTTGCGCAAACTCAAGACGTTGATTGACCTGGTCTCCGACTCCAATGTGTCTGAACTCGAAATCACCGAGGCAGAAGGCACGGTCCGCATCGTCAAGAGTGCACCAGCGCCTGTGGCCATGGTGACGCAAATGGCAGCGCCTGCCCCCGTGGCCGTTGCCGCGCCTGTGGCAGCCGCCCCCGCGCCAGCCGCTGCGCCTGCGCCCGCCCCTGTGGCCGAGGCTGAGCCTGCGGGTCACATCGTCAAGTCACCCATGGTCGGTACCTTCTACCGCGCTTCCAGCCCTGGTGCCAAGGCCTTTGCTGAAGTGGGCCAACAGGTGAAAGAAGGCGAGACCATCTGCATCATCGAAGCCATGAAGATCTTGAACGAGATCGAGGCCGACAAGTCCGGCACCATCACCAAGATCTTGGCGGAGAACGGTCAAGCTGTGGAATACGGCGCACCCCTGTTGATCATTGAATAACAGGCGGGCCTCCCATGTTTAAAAAAATCCTGATCGCCAACCGTGGCGAAATCGCCTTGCGCATTCAACGCGCCTGTCGCGAGCTGGGCGTCAAAGCGGTGATGGTGTATTCCGAAGCCGACCGCGAAGCCAAGTACATCAAATTGGCAGACGAAGCGGTGTGTATTGGCCCCGCAGCGTCGCCATTGAGCTACCTGAACATGCCCGCCATCATTGCGGCGGCTGAAGTCACGGATGCCGAAGCGATTCACCCCGGTTACGGCTTCTTGAGCGAAAACGCTGACTTTGCCGAGCGCGTGGAGAAAAGCGGTTTTCAGTTCATCGGCCCAACCGCTGAATCCATCCGCATCATGGGCGACAAGGTGTCAGCCAAGCAAGCCATGATCAAAGCGGGTGTGCCTTGCGTGCCCGGTTCGGAAGGCGAGTTGCCTGACGATCCCGCTGCGATCAAACGCGTGGCCAAGAGCGTGGGCTACCCCGTCATCATCAAAGCCGCTGGCGGTGGTGGTGGCCGTGGCATGCGTGTGGTGCACACCGAAGCAGCGCTGATCAACGCGGTGCAAATGACCAAGGCTGAAGCCGGTACCGCCTTTGGCAATCCTGCGGTGTACATGGAGAAGTTTCTCCAAAACCCACGTCACATTGAAATTCAAATCTTGGCTGACAAGCACAAGAACGCGGTGTACTTGGGCGAGCGCGATTGCTCGATGCAACGTCGTCACCAAAAAGTGATTGAGGAAGCGCCTGCACCCGGTATCCCACGCAAGCTGATCGAGAAGATTGGTGAGCGCTGTGCCGCCGCTTGTAAAAAGATTGGCTACCGTGGCGCTGGTACCTTTGAGTTCTTGTATGAGAACGGCGAGTTATATTTCATTGAAATGAACACCCGCGTGCAGGTGGAACACCCAGTGACCGAATACATCACCGGCGTGGACATTGTGAAGACGCAAATCATGGTGGCGGCTGGCATGAAGTTGCCCTTTGCCCAACGTGACATTGAGGTGCGTGGTCACTCGATCGAGTGT
>JBPCSU010000282.1:0-8805 GCA_051006815.1 Limnohabitans sp. | reverse complement strand
CGCACTGACCGGCGCACTGACCACCGTTTCGCTGCAAACCGCCGCACGCGCCAACATGGCGCCGCTGCCACTGGAAGAGCTGCAACAACTGGCTGCTGTGTTCAGCATGGTCAAGAGTGACTATGTGGAACCTGGCGACGAGAAAAAGCTCATCAGTGACGCCATCACCGGCATGGTCGCCAGCTTGGACCCGCACTCGCAGTACTACGACAAGAAAACCTTCAAAGAATTCCGCGAAGGCACCACCGGTCGTTTTGTGGGCGTGGGCATTGAGATCACACAAGAAGAAGGTTTGATCAAAATTGTGTCGCCCATCGAAGGCTCACCCGCCTTCCGCGCGGGCTTGAAGTCGGGCGACATGATCACCAAGATTGACGACACCGCCGTCAAAGGTCTCTCACTCAACGAAAGCGTCAAGCGCATGCGCGGCGAACCGAGCACCAAGGTGCTGTTGACCATCTACCGCAAAGACGAAAACCGCACCTTCCCCGTGACCATCGTTCGCGAGGAAATCAAAACACAAAGCGTCAAAGGCAAAGTGGTGGAACCCAACTACGGTTGGATTCGCTTGAGCCAATTCCAAGAACGCTCGGTAGACGACTTCGCCAAAAAACTCGAAGAGATTTACAAACAAGAACCCAAGCTCAAAGGCGTGGTGCTCGACTTGCGCAACGACCCCGGTGGCTTGTTGGATGCCGCGGTGGCGGTGTCTGCCGTGTTCTTGCCGGAGAACGTGAACGTGGTGTCCACCAACGGGCAATTGGCGGAAAGCAAGTTTGTCTACAAAGCTTCGCCCGAGTTCTACCGTCGCAACAGCGGCAACGATCCGATTGCACGCTTGCACCAAAACACCAAAGGCATCTACCGCACCGTCCCCCTGGTGGTGTTGGTGAACGAAGGTTCGGCCTCTGCCAGCGAGATCGTGGCCGGTGCACTGCAAGACCACAAGCGCGCCACCATCATGGGCAGCCAAACGTTTGGTAAAGGCTCGGTACAAACCGTGCGTCAACTGGGGCCTGACACAGCCTTGAAGATCACCACCGCGCGTTACTACACGCCCAGCGGCCGATCGATTCAAGCCAAAGGCATCGTGCCCGATGTGTTGTTGGACGACACCGCCGAGGGTAGCCCTTACGCCATTCTGCGCATGCGTGAAGCCGACTTGGACAAGCACTTAGACAGCGGCCAAGGCAAAGACGCGAAAGACCTGGCCAAAGAGAAAGAAAAAGAAAAAGCCCGCGAAGAAGCCTTGAAGCGTTTGGAAGAAGAATCCAAAAAGCCCAACAGCGAACGCCGCCCCCCCGAGTTTGGCAGCGAACAAGATTTCCAATTGCAGCAAGCCTTGAAGCGCCTCAAAGGCCAACCCGTGTTGGCCAGCAAAACGCAAACCGAGCGTCCTGCTGAGAAAAAAGACAAATAAGTCACGGGCGACACCACCGTGAACGACGACCAACTGCTGCGCTATTCGCGCCACATCCTGCTCGACGATGTCGGCATCGAAGGCCAGCAGCGCTTGGTCGACAGCCATGTGCTGGTAGTGGGCGCGGGTGGACTGGGGTCTCCGGTGGCGTTGTACTTGGCCGCCAGCGGCGTGGGCCACATCACGATTGCAGACCACGACGTGGTCGACCTCACCAACTTGCAACGCCAAATTGCCCACACCACCGCCCGTGTGGGCCAAGCCAAAGTGGACTCGGCGTCTCAAGCCATGCTGGCACTGAACCCCGACGTGCGCGTGACAGCATTGCCCCACAAACTCGACGCTGCGCAACTCGACGCACTTGTGCCCACAGTCCACGTGGTGGTGGACTGCTGCGATAACTTTGCAACACGCCAAGCCGTGAACGCCGCCTGCGTGAAGCACCAAGTGCCCTTGGTATCCGGTGCGGCCATTCGCATGGATGGTCAGTTGGCGGTGTACGACGCGCGCCACACCGAATCGCCCTGCTACGCGTGCATCTTCCCGCCCGACCAAGCGCCCGAAGAAGTGCGTTGCGCCACGATGGGCGTGTTGGCCCCCTTGGTAGGCGTAATCGGCACCATGCAAGCCATGGAAACGGTGAAGCTGATCACTGGCATTGGCTCACGCCTCACGGGTCGTTTGCAAATGCTCGATGGCCGCGGCATGGAGTGGAACGAACTGCGTTTGCAACGCAACCCCCAGTGCCCCGTGTGCGGCACCCCTCACTGAGCCCCACCCTGCGCGGGCAGGTGACAAGACCCCACCTGTTTTCTAAACCAACGCGGCTGAATCGCATGCGCATCGGCAAACAGGCCGAGGTGTTGGACCTGTGCCGTCGCTTGCTGCGCGTCATACACACCGGGGCGACGCTGATAGCTGTACGACCACGCAT
Source organism: Limnohabitans sp. (assembly GCA_051006815.1). Taxonomy (GTDB): domain Bacteria; phylum Pseudomonadota; class Gammaproteobacteria; order Burkholderiales; family Burkholderiaceae_C; genus Limnohabitans. The sequence goes on along the minus strand of JBPCSU010000282.1, from coordinate 6,451 downwards.
GGCCCTGCGCCACCATCCAGGCCCCCACATCGTTGCCTTGACGTGAGAGCCGTGCCAGCAAACGGCCATAGCTGTCGTGGTAGCGGCCTTGCACGTCGACGGTTTGCTCGTAGAGCACGGCATGCAAGGCATCGCGCGACTGCGGCCCCCAGGCTTGGCAAATTTCAGGGGCATCCAACCCTTGCAAGCGCACCTTGACCACACGGCCACCGTGCACCTCCCGTACCCACACCGTGTCACCATCACTCACATGGGTCACCACGCCGGGCCAGGCGTGTGCAGACAAGCTGATGGCGGTGGCACCCACCCCCATCAAGACACGAAATGCCATGCGAATCATGGCGATGTGTCGCCGGCTTTGCGCCCCCGCAAGCGGTAGGTCTTGGGCAATTCAGGCGCCAATTCACTCGACAGGTGTTGTGCACTCACATGCAGACGTGCGAGACAGCTGTCCAACTGCTGCATTTCATCGGGCGATAAAACCGCCAAGATGCGACGGTTGATTTCCTGCACCTGCGGCATCAACGACTGATACAAATCCAAGCCACCTTGCGTCAAGGTCAAGCGTGCACCGCGACGGTCCGAAGGTGTCGTGGCGCGCATGAGCAACCCTTTTTCAACCAAGGACGTGATGGCCCGTGAGGTCCGCGCACGGTCAAGCTGCGCACGCTCAGCCAGTGCAGAAGGCGGCAGTCCTTCATGCCCATAAAGCAGTCCCAACACACGCCACTCACGTCGCGTGATGCCATAGCGACCTTCACAAAGACGCACCACCATGGCGCCGGCTTCTGCGGACAACAAGCCCAAACGAAACAGCAACAAATCGTTGACCGAGTTCAGGCGTTGAGAAGGCGTGGCGTGTGGCATCAGGGTTTTCAAGGAGGACGATTGATTAGAACAACTAGCTGTCTAGCGCCTACATTGTGAGGGTTATTCATCCTCGTGGCTGCTGCAATGACCTACCCCCACCCCCTCTTCAAATGGCTCGTGCTGGCCAGTGTGTTGACTTTTCAACCGGTGCACGCCCAAGACAACCCTCCGCTCAAAATCGTGGTCGGATTCCCACCCGGCGGGTCGGCAGATGTCATGGCACGCTTGGTGGCCGACGGCCTGCGTGATGACTTTGGCCCGATCACCGTCGAGAACAAACCCGGCGCAGGTGGTCGCATTGCGTTGGCGTATGTGAAAGCGGCCAAGCCCGATGGACAAACCGTCATCGTGCTTCCCAGCGGCCCCATGGTGTTGTTTCCGCACGTGTACAAAAAATTGGAATACGACGCGGTGAAAGACTTCACGCCCATTTCACAACTGGCCAGTTTTCAATTTGGGGTGGTGTCAGGCCCCGCCAGTAACGTCAAATCGGTGGCAGAGATGGCCGCCAAAGCGCGCACTCAACCCGACACCGCCAGCTATGGCACACCGGGGTTGGGAACCCTGCCGCACTTCATGGGCGTGATGATGGAGCAAGCCGCAGGCATCAGCCTGAACCATGTGCCGTTCCAAGGGGGTGGCCCTGCCAACAATGCCTTGCTGGGTGGGCACATCGGTTACAAATTTGACGTGGTGTCGGAAACAGCCGAACTGCACCGCAGCAAAAAAGTACGCATCATCGCGGTCACCGGCAACAAGCGTGACCCCCAAGTGCCCGAAGTGCCAACCCTCAAAGAGTCAGGCATTCCCATGGAAGCAACCGCATGGTTTGCCATGTATGGCCCTGCCAACCTCAAACCCGAGGTACAGCAACGTCTTGAAAAGTCCGCCATGAAAGCCATGCGCGACCCCGGCATGCGAGACCGCATGGTCAAGCTGGGTTATGACGTGATTGGCTCGAATGGCCAAGAACTAGCCGCAGCACAACGCACCGATCTCAAGAACTGGGAAAAACCCATCAAAGCCACGGGCGTGAGCTTGGATTAATTTCAGCAAGGAAACACCCATGAAAAAAACCACTTTTTTCATCGCGAGCGCACTCGTCACACTGAGCAGCCTCACCGCCAGCTTCAGCGCTGTGGCGCAAGGCTCGGCTTACCCCAGCAAGCCCGTGAAGTTCATCAACAGCTGGCCACCCGGTGGCCCGTCTGATGTGTTGGCACGCTCTCTCGCCGAGCACTTGCAACAATCGTTGAAGCAACCGTTTGTGGTGGAAAACCGCCCAGGTGCAGGTGGCAATTTGGGCGCCGACCTGGTGGCTAAAAGCGCGCCTGATGGCCACACGGTGTTGATTGGCATTGACACCACCTTCACCATCAACCCCGGCATTTACAAAAGCATGCCGTTCAAACCGAACGACCTGAAGCCGATTGCCATCATCGCGTCATCGGGCCTGTTGATTGGCGTCAACCCCGCCACCGACATCAAAACCATGAACGACTTGGTAGCTCGCGGTCGCGGCAAAGGGTTGACCTTCAGCTCTGGCAGCAATGGCAGCCCAGGTCACTTGGCCGCAGAAATTTTGGGGGATGCAGCCAAGGTCAAAGTGACCCATGTGCCCTACAAAGGCAACACACCTGCGGTGATGGCCGTGATCGCTGGCGAAGTCGACGGAGGTGCGTTGGCCACGCCGGGCATGTTGCCGTTTGTCAAAGCCAACAAAATGAACGCACTCGCGGTGACCAGCCGCAAGCGCTCCCCCCTCGCGCCCGAGGTCCCCACGGTGGCTGAAGTGGGGTTGAAAGAGTTGTCGCTCGAAGTGTTTTACGTGGCCATGGTGCCCGCCGCAACACCCCCTGAGGTGGTGGCCGTTTTGCAAAAAGGCATCGTCGAAGCGCTGGGGCGCCCCGACATCAAAGCACGCCTCGATGGACTTGACCTGACCATCGAAGCCGAAACAGGTGCCGCTGCTGCACAACGCCTAGAAGGCCTGCGCAACCGCTACGCCCCCATCATCAAATCGACTGGCATGCAAATCGAATGAAACGTCCCAACCTCATCTTCATCGTCGCCGATGACTTAGGCTTTGCCGACCTTGGCTGCTACGGCGGTCGTGACGCCAAATTCGGCCCCGTCTCTCCTGTGCTCGATCGTTTGGCCGCCAACGGCTTGCGTCTGACCCAAGGTTATTCCAACTCGCCGGTGTGTTCCCCCACACGCTTTGCCATGATGACGGCGCGCTACCAATACCGCTTGCGCGGTGCCGCCGAAGAACCCATCAACAGCCGCAGCAAAGGCAGCACCACACTGGGCTTGCCGCCCGAGCATCCCTCGTTGCCCTCGCTGCTCAAAGCCAGTGGTTACCGCACGGCATTGATTGGCAAATGGCACTTGGGTTATCCCCCCACCTTCAGCCCCTTGAAGTCGGGGTATGAAGAGTTTTACGGCCCCATGTCGGGCGGTGTGGACTACTTCAGCCACTGCAGCAACAACGGCACACATGACCTCTACAGCGGTGAAGACGAACACACCGACGAAGGCTACTTGACTGACTTGCTGTCGAAAAAAGCTGTCGACTACGTGGAACGCATGGCGTCAGGCGCTGCGCAAGACACGCCATTTTTTCTGAGCTTGCACTACACCGCACCGCACTGGCCGTGGGAAACACGCGAAGACCATGCGTTGGCCGAAGAAGTCAAAAGCAATTTGTTCCACCTGCATGGCGGCAACATCCACACCTACCACCGCATGATTCACCACATGGACGAAGGCATTGGCTGGGTCATGCAAGCACTGGAACGCACAGGGCAACTCGACAACACCTTGGTGGTCTTCACCAGCGACAACGGGGGCGAACGCTTCAGCGACAACTGGCCCTTGGTGGGCGGCAAGATGGACTTGACCGAAGGCGGCATCCGTGTGCCATGGATCGCCCACTGGCCTGCCGTGATTGCAGCAGGTGGCGTGAGCCAGCAACATTGCATGACCATGGACTGGTCTGCCACCTTGCTAGAGCTGGGGGGCGCCACACCCGACGCGCACTACCCACTCGACGGGGTGTCCCTCGTCGATGTCCTGCGCGATGCCTCGCACACCTTTGATCGACCTTTGCACTGGCGCATGAACCACCGCGGCCAACGTGCCATGCGCCAGGGCGATTGGAAGTATTTGCGCGTCGATGGCAACGACTACCTCTTCAACATTCCCGCAGACGAGCGCGAACGTGCCAACTTAGGCAAGCACCAACCGGAACGCTTGCAAGCCATGCGCCAAGCCTGGGAAAACTGGGAGGCCACCATGCCCCCCATTCCTGAAGACGCCACGGTGAGCTTGGGCTATTCGGTCAAAGACATGCCTCAGCGCTGATAGAGCCGCCCGGAAGCCAGTACGATTCACGGATGCGCTCTGCAATGCAATGGCTCCCTTTTCTGAGCTGGCCCCGCCCCTCATCACACCTCCTGCGTCACGAAGCCTTCGCTGGCTTGAGCGTGGGGCTGATGGTCATTCCACAAGGCGTGGCCTACGCCGCGCTGGCCGGCATGCCCCTCGTCACCGGCATCTATGCCTCGCTCTTACCGGCCTTGGTGGCGGTGTTGTTCAGCGCTTCAGCCCGTTTGTCGGTGGGGCCCACGGCGCTCACCTCCATCCTCATTTCTGCCTCACTCACCGGCATGGCCGAGCCTGGCACAGCAGCGTGGGTGAACCTGACGGTGTGGCTCGCATTGATGACCGGCACCTTGCAAGTGGCTTTGGGCTTTGCGCGCTTCGGCTGGCTGTTGAACTTGGTCAGCGCCCCCGTGTTGATGGCCTTCACACAAGGTGCGGGAACGCTCATCATTGCCTCGCAAATCCCTGCGTTGCTGGGGTTCAAAGCGGGGTGGGCCTCACTGGTCACACCCGGTGCCATCGATGTGGCAAGCCTGGTGTTGGGCTTGATCGCCTTGGTGGCGTTGATGGCGGCACGTCGCTGGCGTCCCACTTTTCCCACGGTGTTGGTGGTGGTGCTGGGCACCGCCGCAGCCAGTGCCTTGCTGGGGTTGGAAGCAGCGGGCAGCCCCGTGGTCGGTACCCTGCCACAAGGCTTGCCCAGTTTGTATCTGCCGTCTGCGATTGAGTGGGAGGTGTTCAAGCAACTGGTGTTGCCCACCTTGGTGATCACGCTGGTGAGCTTTTTAGAAACCGCCTCAAGCGCCAAGGTCGACAACGACCGCAGCGGCAAACGCTGGGACCAAGACCAAGACTTGATTGGCCAAGGTTTGGCCAAAGTGGCTTCGGGCTTGTGTGGGGCGTTTCCCACCAGTTCGTCGTTCTCACGCTCGGCGCTCAATTTGTATGCCGGTGCGCAATCGGGTTGGGCCACTGTTTTTTCGGTGCTCGTGATTTTGCTCACGCTCTTGTTGTTCACCTCGGTGTTGCAACCTGTGCCGCAGTCGGTGTTGGCCGCCATCGTGGTGGCCGCAGTGATCGGGCTCATCAAACCGCGTGCGTTTGTGCAGCTGTACCGCATCAACCGCGTGGAGGCCGCTACAGCGGTGGTCACCTTTGTCATCACCTTGTTGTCTGCACCCCGTTTGTACTGGGGCGTCTTGGCCGGTGTGTTGATGGGCTTGAGCCACTTTTTGCACACCCGCTTGCACCCACGCATCATCGAAGTGGGCTTGCATGACGATGGCAGTTTGCGCGACCGCCACCTGTGGCAATTGCCTCCACTGGCCCCCAACCTCTACGCGCTGCGCATGGATGCCGAATTGGACTTTGCCGCCGCCAGCTCTTTGGAGCGCGATGTGATGGAACACCTGGCCCAGCACCCCCACGTGACCCATGTGTGTTTGTTTGCCTTGCCCATCAACCGCATCGACGCCACGGGGGTGGAGAGCTTTGCCAAACTCGAAAGCTTGCTACGTGAACGCGGCATCACCTGGCACATCAGCGGCATGAAGCTGCCTGTGGAAACCGTGCTGCGCCGCGCCGGCTGCCTACAAGCGCACGAGGGCTTGCGCCTGTACCGCACCGATGCAGAAGCGATTCAACACCTGCGGCAGCTCGATGCCTTGCCCGCCGACATGGGCTGGTGTATTTAAACCACCTCGACCGGGGCTTGGTGACAAGGATGGGTGGGGTCACCCGTCTCCAACTGCACCGTGGTGTGGTGGATGTTGAATTGCGTGCGTAGGTCGTGGTTGATGCGTGCCAGCAACGCGTCGTCCACCACCGCATCGGGCTTCACCAGATGCACCGTCAAGGCAATTTCGGTCGTGCTCATGGCCCAAATGTGCAAGTCATGCACGGCCACCACGCCTGGCAAAGCGCCCAAATAGGCCGCCACCTGCGCGGGGTGAATACTGGCCGGCACGGCGTCTAACGCCAGGTTCAGTGACTCACGCAACAAGCCCCACGTGCCCAAGCCAATCACCACCGCAATGCTCAAACTCATCACGGGGTCGAGCCACAACCAGCCGGTGAATTGCATCACCAGCGCAGCCAACACCACCCCCAACGACACCGCCGCATCCGACGCCATGTGCAAATACGCGCCTTGGATGTTGACGTCATCCTCTTTGCCCGACATGAACAACCAGGC
>JBPCSU010000281.1:0-8991 GCA_051006815.1 Limnohabitans sp. | reverse complement strand
GCCGTGGGCGGCACCTCGTCCATCACGGGGCCACTGCTGGCCGCCTTGCTGCTGGGCGTGGCCGATGTGGCGGGCAAGTACTACGTGCCCAAGCTGGGCGCCTTCATCGTGTACGCCTTGATGATTGCCCTCCTCATCTGGCGGCCTCAAGGCTTGTTTGTTCGTAAAGGAGGCCGCTGATGGATGCGCGTTCACACCTGATGGCCGCGGCCCATTGGCGCTGGTACGAGCTGGTGCTGTGGGCGGGGGTGTTTGCTTTGCCTGCCTTGCTCCCAGGTCACGCGTTGATCGTGAACGAGATTGCCATCGTGGCCCTGTTCGCCGTCTCGCTCGATTTGGTGCTGGGCTACACCGGCATCGTCACGCTGGGACATGCAGCGTTTTTGGGCTTTGGTGCTTACTGCGCCGCCTTGTTTGCCAAGTTTGTTCATCCCGATCCCTTGTTGGGTTTGGCAGTGGGCATGGCAGCCGCCACCGTGTTGGGCGCGGTGTGCTCGGTCACCATCTTGCGTGGCTCAGACCTGACGCGGTTGATGGTCACACTGGGCGTGGCCCTGCTGTTGCTCGAGTTGGCCAACAAACTCGATTGGCTCACCGGCGGCTCTGACGGTTTGCAAGGCGTGCTGATGGGCCCGGTGTTGGGTCGTTTTGAATTTGACCTGTACGGCCAAACGGCCGCTTGGTATTCGTTGACCGTGCTGTGGCTGCTGTTTGCCTTGGCGCGTCGTTGGGTGCATTCCCCTTGGGGCGCCACGCTGATGGCGGTGCGTGACAACCCCTTGCGTGCAGCCGCCATTGGCATTTCAGTGCCCTCACGTTTGGCCGTGGTTTACACCTTGGCCGCCGGTGTGGCCGGTGCTGCAGGCGCGTTGATGGCGCAGACCACAGGCTTTGCCTCGCTCGATGTGTTTGCACTCGAACGCTCGGCCGATTCGGTGCTGATGCTGGTCATTGGCGGCGTGGGTTGGCTGTATGGCGGCGTGCTGGGCGCTGTGGTGTTCAAGCTGATGCACGACATCATCTCGGGCATCACCCCGCAGTACTGGACTTTCTGGATGGGCTTGTTCCTGGTGGTGCTGATGTTGGTGGGGCGTGATCGCCTCAGCGCTTCGCGTTGGTTCAAGCCATCGGCTTCCACACCACGAGGTGGCGCATGACACAGACCGTCTTACACGCCCAAGGTTTGGTGAAGCGCTTTGGCGGCATCACCGCCACCGACCATGTGAATTTGTCGCTCAAGCTTGGCGCGCGCCATGCCTTGATCGGCCCCAACGGCGCCGGCAAAACCACCCTTATCAACCTGTTGACGGGCGTGCTGGCACCGACCGAAGGCCGCATTGAATTGCTGGGGCACGACATCAGCCACCTGCCCTCACACGCGCGCGTGGCGCGTGGCATGGTGCGCACCTTCCAAATCAACCAGCTGTTCGCCAGCATGACGCCGCTGCAAACCCTGGCCATGGTGGTGTCGCAACAGCGAGGCATGGGCGCACGTTGGTGGCAGCGCCTGGGGCAAGATGCCTCCGTGGTGGCGCGCTGCGAAGAACTGTTGGCCTTGTTCCGCTTGACCGAAGTGATGCACCAAAACACCGCGGCTCTGCCCTATGGAAAACGCCGCTTGTTAGAGATGGCCATTGCCCTCGCCTGCGAACCCAAGGTGCTGTTGCTGGACGAGCCAGTGGCCGGCGTACCTGCCGGCGAACGCGAAGAGCTGCTGCAAACCGTGGCCGCGCTGCCCGCCGATGTGTCGGTGTTGTTGATTGAGCACGACATGGATTTGGTATTTGAATTTGCCGACTACATCACCGTGCTGGTCAACGGCGCGGTGCTGACCGAAGGCACGCCCGAGACGATTGCCAACGACCCACAGGTCAAAGCGGTGTACCTGGGCCACGGTGAAGAGGTGACCCCATGAGCGCGCTGCTGCACGTTGAACAACTGAGCGCCGGCTACGGCGATGCCGTGGTGCTGCACGATGTCAGCCTGTCTTTGGACGAAGGCCAAACCCTGGCTCTGCTGGGGCGGAATGGGGTGGGCAAAACCACCTTCATGGACACGCTGGCCGGCGCCACGCGCCAACACGGTGGCCGCATCACCCTCGGTGGCGTGGCCTTGCATCAGTTGCCGTCACACGCACGCGCAGCTGTTGGCATTGGCTGGGTGCCGCAGGAGCGCAACATTTTCAAATCGCTCACCGTGGACGAAAACCTCACCGCTGTGGCACGCCCGGGCGCTTGGACACCGGCGCGGGCCTACGAGTTGTTCCCACGGCTGGCCGAACGCAAAGACAACCTGGGCACCCAACTGTCGGGGGGCGAACAACAAATGTTGGCCGTGGCTCGCGCCTTGGTACTCAACCCCAAGCTGCTGCTGTTGGATGAACCGCTTGAAGGGCTCGCCCCCATCATCGTGGAAGAGCTGTTGCGCGCCATTGCCCGCATCACGCGCGAAGAAGGCTTGTCGGCCATCATCGTGGAGCAGCATCCACAGGCTATCCTTGCCATCAGCCATCGCGCGGTGGTGCTCGACCACGGCACCGTGGTACACGCCAGCGACGCCGACACCCTGAGACAACAACCCGACTTGCTAGACCGCTTGCTGAGCGTGTCCCGGCATTGAGAGAAAGAAAAGGAAATTGACCATGTTCCTCAAGAACACCTGGTATGTGGCCTGTTCATTGGCCGAACTTGACGCCTTGGGCGACAAGCCCCTGGGCCGCACCATTTGCAACGAAAAAATGGCTTTCTTCCGTGGTGAAGACGGCAAGGTCGCTGCGGTAGAAGATTTTTGTCCGCATCGCGGCGCGCCCTTGTCGTTGGGCAAGGTGTGCAAAGGCCAGTTGCGCTGCGGTTACCACGGGCTTGAAATGGGCACAGACGGCAAGACCGTGCACATGCCTGGCCAACGCGTGCGGGGTTTTCCGCCGGTCAAATCATTTGCTGTGGTTGAACGCTATGGTTTTGTGTGGGTCTGGCCGGGCGACAAAGCCCAAGCCGATGTGGCCCAGATGCCCGTGTTTGAATTCTTCGACAACCCCGCCTGGGCCTATGGCGGCGGTCTGTACCACGTCAAGGCCGACTACCGCTTGATGATCGACAACCTGATGGACCTGACGCACGAAACCTATGTGCACGCCACCAGCATCGGACAACCCGAAATTGACGAGACCCCTTGCGAAACCCAAGCCGAGGGGGACCAAGTGATCACCCAACGCTTCATGGAAGGCATTCAAGCGCCCCCCTTCTGGCAAATGGCCATGCAAGCCAACGGGCTCGACCCGCAAGCCAAGGTCGACCGTTGGCAGATTTGCCGCTTCACGCCCCCCAGCCACATCATGATCGACGTGGGGGTGGCATTGGCGGGCCACGGTGGTTTTCATGCCCCCTCCGAAGTCAAGGCCTACAGCGTGGTGGTGGACTTCATCACCCCCGAGACCGAAACCTCACACTGGTACCACTGGGGCATGGCACGCAACTTCAAGGCCGACGATGCCGCCTTGACAGACAGCATTCGCCAAGGCCAAGGCAAAATTTTTGGCGAAGACATGGAGATGCTGCAGCTTCAGCAAGAGAACCTGCTGCGCTGGCCCGAGCGCAAACTGCTGATGCTCAACATCGACGCCGGTGGCGTGCAGTCGCGCCGCATCATTGACCGCCTGTTGGCACACGAACAATCTGGAGCAACCGCATGAGCGACAGCGCAAACAACGGCACCTTTGAAGTGCACCTGGCCCAACGCAACCTCACCCTCACCGTGCAACCCGACCAAAGCATTTTGCAAGTGCTGCAAAACGCCGGCGTGGAAGTGCCCTACTCGTGCAGCGAAGGCGTTTGCGGCACCTGCCTCACCAAAGTCAAAGAAGGCGAGCCCGAGCACTGGGACATGTACCTCACCCCCGAAGAACAAGAGCAAGGCGACTGCATGATGGTGTGCATCTCGCGCAGCAAGTCACCGCGCTTGATACTCGATCTTTAAAGGCCAAACGCGATGAATCTGAACACGTCTTCCACACGCTGGCTCGGTGCTTTGACAGCCGCCCTCAGTTTGCTGTCTTTCAACGCAAGTGCCCAAGCCGATTACCCCCACAAGCCCATCAAGATCGTGGTGCCCTTCCCTGCTGGTGGCACTTCGGATGTGTTGGCGCGCATGTTGGGCGTCAAGCTCACCGAAGCGTGGGGCCAACCGGTGGTGGTGGAAAACCGCCCCGGCTCGAGTGGCAACTTGGGGGCAGACATCGTGGCCAAGTCGGCCCCCGACGGCTACACCTTTGCGTTGATGGATGTGGGCAACTTGGTCATCAGCCCCGCGCTCTACAAACTGTCCTTCAATGTACAAACCGATTTCGCACCCGTGGCCATGGTGGCCTATTCACCGCACCTGTTGGTGGTGAGCAGCAAAGTGCCTGCCAACACCACAGCGGAATTGATTGCGTATGCCAAAGCACAAAAAGGCCAGATGAATTTCGCCGCGGCGGCCGGCATGGGCAGCGCCACACACTTGGCCGGCGTGGTATTTGCCAAGCGCAGTGGCATTGAATGGGGCTACGTGCCCTACAAAGGTGGCGCGCAAGCCATGACCGATTTGATTGGCGCCCAAGTCGACGTGACCTTCAATGGCATGGTGGCCACCTACCCACACGTGAAAGCAGGCAAGATCAAACTCATTGCTGTATCCAGCAACAAGCGCAACGCGCAACTGGGCGATGTACCCACCGTGGCCGAAACCTTGCCCGACTTTTTGACTGGCAGTTGGCAGGGCTTGTTGGCCCCTGCGGGTACGCCCAAGGCCATCGTCGACAAGGTGCATGCCGAGGTGTTGAGAATCACGGCCATGCCCGATGTGAAAGAACGCTTGGTCACCTTGGGGGCCGAGCCATCAGGCATGAGCAGCAATGATTTCGCCAAGTGGATGGGGCGCGAAATTCCTGCGATGGCAAAGATCGTCAAAGAAGAAAAAATCACCGTGGACTGACCTTTGCCCACGTCGCTGCGTCACTTGGTGTTCAACACCCAAGCGGCCAGCTTCTTGGCTTGCGCGTCATTCACCTGCGCGTTGGGCGGCATGGGAATAGAGCCCCACACCCCATCGCCCCCCTTTTGAATTTTCTTGGCCAAGAAGTCCAAGGCTTCTTTGTCACCTGCGTATTTGGCGGCCACGTCTTTGTAGGCGGGGCCCATGACGCTTTTGTCGATGGCATGGCACGCAAAACAGTTTTTGGAATTGGCCAGCGATTGGTCTGCATGCGAAGCCCCTGACACAGCCATGGCACACACGAACAAAAATAAAGTGGGTTTCATCGGTTTTTCTTTCAAACAAACATCACATTGATACGCGCCACATACTTGGCCACCGGTCCACGCACACGGTCGCCGATGTGGATGACTGAATCAGGGGTAAAGCCATGCCTAAAAAACAAGGCGCTGCCTTTGGCGGGCACCACATCTACCCAACGGCCGTCTTTGGCGAGCAAGCGGGTGTTGCCGCCTTCCACGCCATCGCTGGGATCGTTGAGGTACAAAATCATGGTCAAAGCGGAACGCACCCCAGTCCACTCAACCATGGTGGCACGGGCATCATCCAAGCTGTAGCCAGGCCAATCGCCATCAATGTGGCGGTTGAACACATCGTTGTCGTCGTAGCGGTACATGTTTAGGCGGTGGCTCAGCTGCCCATACAGCGCACGCCCATCCACCGACGTGGGCAACAACGGTGCAATGCGTTGCATGAGGGGACCCAACAGGGCGTCATCGGCCAACCAATGCACCGATTTGTTCATGCGCATGCCCGGTGGCGTGGAGATGCCTGGGGCCTCGTCGCGATAGCCAAACACCTCACTGGCATCGATGATGGCTTGGGCTTCTTGTGCTGTCACCACGTCACGAATCATGAAGGCGATGGGTCCACCCAAGTCAATCTCTTGCCGTGTCGGATGCAGCGCGGGTTGAGGGCCCAACGCCAAGCACGCGGGTGTTTGCACAAAGGCATGGATCGGGGTTTCAGGCACCACGCCGCCCATAGGCAATGAGCCGGGCAAGGTGGCAACCACGCGTGTCACAGGCCAAGTGGTGGGCATCGTCATGCGCATCTCCTCACCATGTGCCCACGTTAGGCATGTCGACCCAAGGCGATTGCGGTGGCAAAGGCCCGCCGCGTTGCAACAGCTCAATCGAGATGCCATCGGGCGAACGCACAAACGCCATGTAGCCATCGCGCGGTGGGCGCGCAATAGTCACCCCGAAAGATTGCAAGCGTTCGCACAAGGCATAGATGTCATTCACTTGGTACGCCACATGCCCAAAGTTGCGTCCGCCGGTGTAGCCCTGCTCGTCCCAGTTGTGGGTGAGTTCAATTTGCGCGTTGGCGTCGCCGGGCGCAGCCAGATAGACCAAGGTGAAGCGGCCTTGCGGCACATCGTGCCGGTTGATGACTTGCAGGCCCAAGGCATCACGGTAAAAAGTCAACGAAGCGTCGAGGTCCGACACGCGGACCATGGTGTGTAAATATTTCATAAGCGGTTACGGGGAACAAGACATTGCCATGGAAGGCGGCGTGCACAACGGCATGGCCCATGCGGCATCCATTGCAAAAGAACAGCTGGGCACGGTGCCATCTGTCGCATCAGCGCTCAGCTCGTGGCTGGCAGCCAAGGTAGCCAAGCGTGCTAGAACACCGTTGGCATAAAAGCTGTCGGGCAACTGGGCATCTGACGTCAAACGCAAAGGCGCGAATGTGGCACCGGGGGCGTTCAAGTTTTCGTCGATGCCACGCTCGGCATGGGTGCGATAAAAACCGCCCACCACCTCGCCATTCATCAGGTACACCACTGGCTCTGCCGTGGCTTGGTGTACCCGCTCGCGGGTGGGAACACCTTCTTGGATCAACACCTCGCTGACGGTTTGACCATCTTTGATGGTGGCCATCTTGTTGCGTGTTTTGCGGTTGAGGTGGGTCAAGTCGGACGCATCACGCACCGTCATGATGCCCATGCCATAGGTGCCGTTGTCCGCTTTGATGATGACAAATGGTTTTTCATCCACCCCGTGTGCGATGTACTTGCAACGAATGCGTGTGAGCAAAGCATCGACCTCGTTTTGCAAAGCCTCCAAGCCCGTGCCATCGGCAAAGTCGATGTCATCGCAGTGGCTGAACAAGGGGTTGATCAGCCACGGGTCCAGTCCCAGCCAGTGACCAAAACGATCACACACCTCGTCATATTTTTGAAAATGCTGATGCTTGCGACGCACATGCCACCCTGCGCGCAAAGGAGGAACCACCATTTGGCTCAGGTTGCTTAAAACAGGCGGCACACCGGCAGACAAGTCGGTGTTGAGCACGATCAAGTCCGGGTCGAAATCAGCCAAGCCCAGACGATCCGCTTGGCGCACCACAGGCTCGAGCAACAGCAGCTCCCCCCCGGGCAGTACCAACTCGGTGGCTTGCGTGACTTCAGGGTTCACCGACCCCACGCGCACTTGCACGCCTGCCAGAGTGAAGAGACGCAGCAAACGCCACACATTGCTTAGATAGAACGTGTTGCGCGTGTGGTTCTCGGGGACGATCAACACACGTTGTGGCGTGGGGCTGATGGCTTGCAACCCACGTTGCAACGCCTGGGCGGCCAGAGGCCACATGTCCGTGGTCAGGTTGTTCCACCCACCGGGGAACAAATTGGTGTCCACCTGCGCGAGTTTGAAACCCGCGTTGCGCACATCGACCGAGCTGTAAAGCGGCGCTGACTTCGTCAACCATTCCAATTGAAACCAACGTTCAATGGCGGGCTTCGCTGCGAGCAACCGTTGTTCAAGCATGCGCATCAGCGGTAGTGGCCGTGTTGCTCCAGCACTTCAATCTTGTAACCATCCGGGTCTTGGATGAAGAAGAACCGAGCCAACAGCTCGTCGCCAGCTTTGAACTCTTTCACCGGCAACGGGGCGTAGCCCGCCGCCACCAACTCAGCATGGCGCGCAGGCACATCGGGCACCACCACGGCCATATGGCCATAGCCATCGCCATGGGTGTAGGGCTCTTCACGGCCTTTGTTCCAAGTCAATTCAATCTCAGCTTCGGTTTCTGCATTGCGCAGGTAGACCAAGCTGAAGTCTGGGAAGTCCAAGCGGTGCGAAGGTTTGAGTTGAAACACCTCGTCATAAAAACGCAGCGAGGCGTCCAAATCACGAACGCGAATCATGGTGTGAATAAGTTTTGCCATTTTTCTTTTTAAACAATCAATGTGTCACGGCAATCAAACGGTCGGCGTCAACCGACGTGCTGTGAACTAAGTCTTGCGACTCTTCGGTTTCCTCTTGCGTTGCTGCAAGCGCCATTTCAAGGTTTGCGCATTGACGATCAAGAAATCGCAAGCACGTGACCCTCAGGAACGAGGTGAAGTTTTGAACATCACCTCGGTGTCGCAGGATTTCGTCGTGGAATTGCACGATCAACGCATTGGTGGTGACTCCCTCCTCTGCGGCCATCTTGGCCAAAGTGTCCCAAACAAAATTCTCCATACGGATGCTGGTAGAGACACCGCGAATTCGCACGGTGCGGGTGCGCGATTCATAAAGAATGGGGTCGGCGTTGACAAAGTATTCACACATCAGAAACTCCTGCGATACGTGGGTTTAACAAAACTCAAAGTGCACGCTGTGCCATTTGAGAGGCGATGTAATCCGCTTGACGAATCGCCAGCGTGACGATGGTCAACGTTGGGTTTTCAGCACCACCCGTGGTGAACTGACTGCCATCGCTGATGAACAAATTGGGAATGTCGTGCGTTTGGCCCCAGGCGTTACACACCCCATCTTGCGCACGGGCACTCATGCGTGCGGTGCCCATGTTGTGGGTCGACGGATAAGGCGGTGTGCGGAAGGTTTTGTCAGCCCCCGCCGCTTGGTAAATACGCTCGGCCTGGGTGAAGGCATGGGTGCGCATGGCGATGTCGTTGTCATGGTCATCAAAGTGCACATTGGGCACGTAGTTGCCATATTGGTC
>JBPCSU010000280.1:0-9123 GCA_051006815.1 Limnohabitans sp. | reverse complement strand
ATGCGCGCAAGCTGGCTTTGGCAGTGAAGTCACGCTGTGGGGCCAAGCCACGCAAGGCACGGTGTTGCCGATTGACGAGGTGGCCCAAGCCGCAGGCACCGTTGGCTATGAGTTGATGTGCGCGGTGTCCAGCCGCGTGGGGTTCACCTCGGCTTAGTAAGGCCCTTTGCTGGCCGTGAGCTCAGCCAACCCTTCTTTGTATTTCGCAGCCAGTGCCGAGGTTTGGCGCGACAAGATCATGCTGTCCACACCCACCGCTACAAACAGGGCGCCGAGCGACAGGTACTGACGTGCCAAGGTTTCGTCGCCCATCAAGATGCCCGGTGCTTTGCCGGCTTTGCGAATGCGCGCAATCGCGTCGACGATGGCGGCTTGCACCTCGGGGTGCATCGGGTTGCCCATGTGGCCCATGGAGGCCGACAAATCAGCCGGACCAATGAACACACCATCCACGCCGGGCGTGGCGGCAATGGCATCGAGGTTTTTCAGGGCTTCACGTGTTTCGGCTTGCACCAGTACACACACCTGCGCGTTGGCTTCTTTGCCGTAGTTGGGGTAGCGGCCCCAGCGTGACGCACGTGTGCCGGCCATGCCACGAATGCCACCTTGGCCATCGTCTTGTGGGTAGCGACAGGCTTTCACAATCGCAGCGGCTTGCTCGGCGGTGTCCACCATGGGCACCAACACGTTGGTGGCACCGATGTCTAGCACTTGCTTGAGCAACGCGGCGTTGTCGTGTGGCACACGCACCACGGGGTGTGTGTGGGGATACGCCGCCACTGTTTGCAATTGCGCCAACAACGTGGTCAGGTCGTTCGGGCCGTGCTCCCCGTCAATCACCAACCAGTCAAAGCCTGCACCTGCGCAGATGTCGGTGGTCACGGCATTGCCCAATCCCATCCACAGACCAATTTGGGGTTGCTGGTTGTGCAGCGCTTGTTTGAACAGGTTGGTGGGCGTTTGCATGATGTGGCCTCGAAAAATGGGGTGGAACAACGAAGAACAAAGGCTTGCTTCACTACTGGCTATTTATCCAGTAATATTGCTGCATGGCCAAAGAAAAAACCCACTATACCTGTACCGAATGCGGCGGCGTCAGCGCCAAATGGCTGGGCAAATGCCCCAGCTGCAACGCTTGGAACACCTTGATCGAAACGGCTGCTGAAAGCAGTGGGCCGACGAAGAACCGCTACGCCGGCATGGCCGCTTTGGCCCCTGCGTCGGAAGTGGCGGTGCTGTCGGACATCGAAGCCCAAGACGTGGCGCGCACACCCACGGGACAAGAAGAGCTCGACCGCGTGCTCGGCGGTGGCATGGTCGAAGGGGGTGTGGTGTTGATTGGCGGTGACCCCGGCATTGGCAAATCCACCTTGCTGTTGCAAGCCATGGACGGCTTGCAACGCAGCGGCATGAGCACCTTGTATGTGACGGGCGAAGAGTCGGGCGCGCAGGTGGCGTTGCGTTCACGTCGCTTGGGGCTGGACCACAGCCAGGTGCAAGTGCTGGCCGAAACGCAACTCGAAAAAGTCTTGGCCACCGTCGACAAGCTGCAACCGGCGGTGGTGGTGATGGACTCGATTCAAACCGTGTACTCCGACCAACTCACCAGCGCGCCGGGTTCGGTGGCGCAAGTGCGCGAATGTGCCGCACACCTCACCCGCATGGCCAAGTCCACCGGCACGGCTGTGGTGTTGGTGGGCCATGTCACCAAAGAAGGGGCGTTGGCGGGGCCGCGTGTGCTGGAGCACATGGTGGACACCGTGCTGTACTTTGAAGGCGACACGCACTCGACCTACCGCTTGGTACGCGCCATCAAAAACCGCTTTGGTGCGGTGAATGAAATAGGTGTGTTTGCGATGACCGAAAAAGGGCTCAAGGGCGTGAGCAACCCGAGCGCGATTTTTTTGAGTCAGCATTCCGAACCCGTGCCCGGCAGCTGCGTGTTGGTGACGCTCGAAGGCACGCGTCCGATGTTGGTGGAAATCCAAGCCTTGGTCGACAGCGGTGGGCCATCGCCCCGTCGCTTGAGTGTGGGTTTAGACCGCGACCGCCTTGCCATGTTGCTGGCCGTGCTGCACCGCCATGCGGGCGTGGCGTGCATGGACCAAGACGTGTTCGTCAACGCCGTGGGGGGTGTGCGCATCAGCGAACCCGCTGCCGATTTGGCGGTGTTGTTGTCGATCCAAAGCAGCTTGCGGGGTAAGCCGCTGCCGCAAGGCTTCATCGCTTTTGGCGAGGTGGGCTTGGCCGGCGAAGTCCGCCCTGCACCGCGCGGCCAAGAGCGTTTGAAAGAGGCGGCCAAACTCGGTTTCACCGTCGCGGTGATTCCCAAAGCCAACGCACCCAAAAAGCCCATCGAGGGTTTGACCGTCCACGCGGTGGAGCGTGTGGATGAGGCAATTAACTTGGTGCGTGGCTTGGGTTGAGCAGGAATTTAAGCAAACGTGTCTTTCATCAAGGTGTTGAACCAGACACCCATTTGCCTGTAGTTACGCGACGAAATACTGGCAGACTCGACGGGAGCACCCCCGGCAGTCAGTCCGCCATTGCCGGCAACTTTCATTTGACTGGATGACACATCGTATTGGTACACCGCGGTCAACCAAGATGCAGTGTTCGCTGTGATGGGCGAATAGCAAGCCGAGTTGGCTACCGGCGCGCTATCAGGTGCCCCGCCGCCCAACAGCCGAACAATTGCATCCGCACAAATCTTGCCTTCTTGATTGCCCACATGGCCTGCTTTAGGCAAGCCACATTGGGCGGCATCGCCAATCACATGCACGTAGGGGACGGCCCTTGACTCGTAGCTCAGAGGGTCGACAAGCGCCCAGCGACGTGCATAGGAAGTGTTGGTGTTGTTGTTCAGGCCTGCTAAGGCAAACCAACCCGCTGTGTCGTTGTCGGCGAGTGTGCTCGCGCCGATCCCTGCTGCGCGATGGGGCGGAATAGGGTTGACCACTTTGGCGTTGATGGTCTGCATGGCCCCGTTGCCAACGCTGTAAGTCACCACCTTGGTGTCGGGGTTGATTTGGATATTGCTCGCATTGCTTTGGTAGGAGATGACGCCCGCGTGCACAAAGGAAAAGGCATTTTGAAATGTGCCGCTCTCTGCTTGAATGCCGGGGTTTTCATCCAAGACGATGACGCGGGCGTTGCCTCGTCCCGTGCGCTTGAGCAAGTCAGCCACAACACAGGCCCGTTCGTAGGGCCCGGGGGGGCAGCGGTAAGGGGCGAGCGGAATCGTCATCACAAACGTGTCACCGTCGACCATGGTGTCAATTTGAGTGGCCAACAAGGAGGTTTGCGAGCCTGCTCGCCAAGCGTGGGGAGTTTTGGTTTCGTAGTCACTGACGCTTAATCCGTAGGCGGGCATGAACTCCACCCCAGATGCCACCACCACGCGGTCATAGGATAAAGGGGCACCACTGGCCATGATGACTTGTTTGTTCGCCGTGTCTAGGCGCGTGACGCGGTTCTGCACCACCGTCACGCCATAGGAGGACGCCAGCACATCACGCTTGTAGTCGAGAGATGCCAGGGTTCGTTGCTGTGTCAGAACTAGGTTGCTCATGATGTTGGAGGTGTAGCTGGCATCGGTGTCGATCAGTGTCACATTGAGCTGTGCGCCACCCCACAAGCGCAAATACTTGGCGGCTGATGCGCCGGCCATACCGCCCCCAATGACGACAACGTGCCCGGAGACATTGGTTTGCGCCAACGCCAAAGAAATGTTGGAGCTCACTTCGTGTTCAAAGTCGTGGTCGTCATTGTCGGCATGGGCCAACCAAGGGGCGACCGTGGCGGCACTCAGGCCCAAAGACGTCAACAGCCAATTGCGGCGAGAGGGAAGATGGCATGAAGGTTTCATGGTGGCCTTACTGTTGGAGGTATTGGATGATGGTCAACAGCTGTGCGCGGGTGTAGCCCTGTGCGTGTGCCGCCATGATGTTGCTGGGGCCGGAACGTGTGAGGTAGTCGAGAACCTCATCTGCCTCGTTTCCGCGAATTCGGTCAAATCCGCCGTAGCCACCGGTGCCGTGACATTGGTAACAGTTAGAGGCAAGCAGCCGCCCGGTGGTGTTGCTCGCTTGTGTCACCACGGTTTTTCCACCAAAGCCGCGAGAGGCCCGGGAGGCCTCGCTTTTGTGACGTTCGAAGTGAGACGTTGCTTGTGCTTCGGTACGAGTAAAGCCTTGTGGCAAACGGGTGCTGACATCGTTGTCGGTGGTCTCGGTGTGTGACAAATCCAGCGTCGAACCGGTGCGTAGCAAGCGCCGTGATTCTGCGGTGATGCTGATGGCGTTTGTCTCTGGATCCCCATCGCTGTCTAAAGATTGAAGTGTTCTGAGGATGCGAACCACCCGGCCATCGTTGGATGAACTCGCGCCTTCCACCAAATCCAAAGGGGTGATCTTGTCGCCGTTGGGGCTGACACTTCCCAATACCAAGTTGCCAATTTTCAGGGTCACGCGATCGCCAGATCGGTAATAAAAGTTGCCGTTGTCGTCCGTGGTGCCGCTGTAGCTGGGGCCTTCAAACTCAACCCCTGCAACCGGCGCATCAATGAATGTCGCGACTTGCATGGCGGGAACCGAGCCTCCGCCTCCGCCTCCACCCCCACAGGCAGCAAGAACGCCTGTTGACAACAAAATGGCTCCCAAGCAACGTGACCGTGACAAGTGATTTCGCATGACAACTCCATTCCTAATGAATGCAGAGGAGTCTGCCAAGCGCAAATTAAGTCAGCCTTAAGACCCAGGCATGCATGTCTTAAGAAAACCCTAAGACGCGCTCACTAGCATGAGTTCGGAAAGGTTCAAACCATGCCTCAAAAGTTCTTTGCATTTCTGTTCTTCGTCGTAGGTCATGCACTTGCCGCAACGCCTGCCGAATTGCTCGCGGGTTACACCGCGCAGGCGGGGCAGCCGGCCAATGCGGCGCGTGGGGAGGCATTCTTCAAAGCCAGTCACGGTCAAGAGTGGCAGTGCACCAGTTGCCACGGCAAATCGCCGCTGGTGGGCGGTCGTCATGCCAGCACTGACAAAGCCATTGAGCCGCTTGCGCCGGCGGCCAATCCCAAGCGATTCACCGACAGTGCCAAAGTCGAAAAATGGTTTCGTCGCAATTGCAAAGACGTGTTGGCGCGCGAATGCACCGCCGGCGAAAAAGCCGATGTGTTGGCTTGGTTGATGACCTTGCGTTGATTGGAGTTGCCATGCGTTTATTTATTTCACAAGTCATTCGCAGCGTTGCCGCCTTCGGCGTGCTCATGGCATCGTCAACGTGGGCCGACAGTTACAAGGGGCCACCTCCCCCAGCGGTGTA
Source organism: Limnohabitans sp. (assembly GCA_051006815.1). Taxonomy (GTDB): domain Bacteria; phylum Pseudomonadota; class Gammaproteobacteria; order Burkholderiales; family Burkholderiaceae_C; genus Limnohabitans. The sequence goes on along the minus strand of JBPCSU010000280.1, from coordinate 3,798 downwards.
TACCCAAGAGTGCGGCAGTTGTCATTTGGCGTTTCCGCCCAATCTGTTGCCCAAGGCTTCGTGGCAACGCGTGATGCAGGGTCTCGATAGCCACTACGGCAGCGATGCCGCATTGGATGCGGCTACTCAAAAGCAAATTGCCGCGTGGTTGCAAACCTATGGCGGTCAAGGCAAGCGTGCCCGTGAGGAGCCGCCACAAGACCGCATCACCCGTGCGGCGTGGTTTGACCGCAAGCACCGTGAGGTGAGTGCGGCCACCTTCAAACGCGCGTCGATCAAAAGCCCGGTGAATTGCGCCGCGTGCCATCGCGATGCCGCACAAGGTGACTTTGACGATGACCGTGTGAGGATTCCCAAATGAACCACACCGCTGTGCACCCTTCACAGGTGTCTGTGCACGACACCCCGACACGCAAGCCCGTGGTTGATTTAGGCACTCGTATCGCGCACGCCAGCATGGCGCTGGCATTCTTGGTTTCTTATCTCACCTCCGAGTCCGAGTATTGGCGCTTGGTGCATGTGTACAGCGGCTACAGCTTGGCGGCGGTGTTGGCATTTCGTCTGTTGTGGGGTTGGGTGGGTCCCGCGTCTGCACGTTGGGGCCTGATGCTGCGCCGTGTGGCCATGTGGCGCGTGTGGGTGAACAAAATTCAGCAAGGGGAGTGGCGCACACGCAATTTTTGGGTCGGCGCCAGTAGCTGGGTGTTGAGTGCCGCCGTCTTGAGCATTTACCTGTTCTGCACGGTGGCGATTGCCAGTGGTTGGGCTACCTACAATGAACTTTTAGGCGATGGTTGGTTGAACGACGCCGTGCAGGAACTGCACGAAGGCTTGGGCAATGCGGCCATGGCGATGGTGTGTTTACACGTGGGCTTGGTGGTGACGCTGCGCATTTGGCGTGGACCACAAGCGCTGCGACCCATGTGGCGAGGTTATGCGAATACTTCTGGCCGAGGATGATGAGCTGCTAGGCAGCGGCCTGCGCACGGGACTGGACCAACGCGGCTTTCAGGTCGACTGGGTGCGCGATGGTGTGGCTGCTGAGCGCGAGTTGTGCGACGCACAACACCAAGCCGCCGTGCTCGACATCGGCCTACCACGTCAAGATGGGCTGGCCGTGTTGCAAGCGGTTCGCGCAAGGGGCGTGAACACCCCCGTGTTGGTGCTGACTGCGCGCGATGCTGTGGCGCAGCGCATCGAAGGACTCAACCTAGGCGCAGATGACTACGTGGTCAAACCAGTGGATTTAGATGAACTCGCGGCACGTCTTCATGCGCTGGTGCGCCGTGCGCATGGCAAAGTGCAAACCACCTTGCAGGTGAGCGACGTGGCGATGGACCCCGTGTCCAGACAGGTCACACGCAAAGGCGAAGCCATTGGGTTGTCCACCCGCGAGTTTGATTTGTTGCAGGCCTTGCTGCTCAACGCAGGGCGTGTGTTGTCACGCGAACAACTGGAGCAACACCTGTACCGCTGGGGCCATGAGGTGGAGAGCAATACCATTGAAGTTCATATTCATCATCTGCGTCGCAAAATTGGCGCGGGCGTGATCGACACCGTCCGTGGTGTGGGCTACATCGTGATGCCCTAATTTATGTCTCACAAATTTTCACTCCAACAACGCCTGCTCACGCGGACCTTGGGCGGCGTGCTGTTTGCATGGATCGGCACGGCCGCCTTCGTGGGTTATGAAGCGCAGCATGAAATAGACGAATTGCTCGACGCGCATTTGGCTCAATCCGCAGCGTTGCTGGTGGTGCAACAAAACGCCACACCCGAAGAGGACGAACCCCTGCTTGATGCCCCTACCTTGCACAAGTACGCGCACCGCGTGGCGTATCAAGTGTTTGAAGAAGACCGTTTGGTCATGCATTCACCCAACGTTGCCCACCAGCCCATGGCCAAGCACACAGAGGGGTTTGAGACGATCACGTTGGCGGATGGCAAATCTTGGCGCGTGTTCGCGGCACGAGGGCGTAGCCATGAGGTGCAGATTTATGTGGCCGAGCGCGTCGACAGCCGAGATGAAATTTTGAGTGCTGTGCTGCGTGGTTTTCTTCCGCCCCTCACCATTGCGTTGCCGTTGTTACTCTTGGGTTTGTGGTGGAACGTGCGATCTGGTTTGCAACCTTTGCAGCGCTTGCGCCAGGCGCTGTTGAAACGCGATACCCACACCCTTTCGCCGGTGACGCTGACTGAAACCCCGCAAGAACTGCAGCCCCTGCTGGATGCCTTGAATGATTTGCTGCAACGCTTGGCCGAGCGCATGGACACTGAACGTCGCTTCACGGCCGATGCAGCGCATGAGTTGCGAACCCCAATTGCCGCCATTCGTGCGCAAGCGCAAGTGGCGTTGAACGCTTCAACTGAAGACCCCGTTCGCCAACAGGCCTTGCTTGACACGCTGGCTGGATGCGATCGGGCTTCGCGTGTGGTCGAGCAACTGCTCACCTTGGCCCGAGTCGAAGGGCCGCAAGACATGGTCGCCGAACCTATTCGCTTGGACCAGTTGGCTCAGCAAGTCATGGCCGACCTGACGCCCGAGGCGTTGCGTCGTCACCAGCACCTCGAGTTGCTGGCGCCAGAGCCGTTAGAGGTGAGAGGACAAAGCACGCTGTGGCACATCTTGTTGCGCAACCTGATTGACAACGCGCTGCGTTACAGCCCGGAGGGTGCCGTGGTGCGTATTCAGGTCGCGCGTCTGGATGTGGGGCGGGTCGAGGTCAGCGTGCAAGACAGTGGGGCCGGGTTGTCTCCCGACGACATGGCGCGCTTGGGGGAGCGTTTTTTCCGGGTGCTGGGCACCTCTGCCTCCGGCAGCGGTTTGGGTTGGTCGATCGTGCGCCACATCGCGGCGTTGCAGGGCATCGACGTACAGGTTGGCCAATCGGCCGAATTGGGCGGTTTGCAAGTGACCTTGCGTTGTAGAGCCTGAGACAATAGGCCCATGAACTTTCAACGATATTTGGTGCCCATTGGCACGGTCGGCTTTACCGCGTGGGCTTGGCAAAGCTGGGGCTGGATGGGCATTGCCATGGTCGTCACGGGTGGCGTCATGTGGCTGCTGCTGTACTTCACACGCTTGGTGCAAATCATGAAACGCGCCAGCGACCGACCGATAGGCTTTGTGGACAGTGCGGTCATGCTCAACGCCAAGCTCAAAACGGGCGTCAGTCTGATGCACGTGATTGCCATGACCCGTGCCTTGGGTCAGTTGGAGACCGACAAGGGGGCCCAACCCGAGGTGTTCAGCTGGCGTGATGGCAGCCAGTCGGTGGTGCGTTGCGTGTTTGTGCAGGGCAAGCTGCAAAGCTGGACCTTGGACCGCCCGTTTCAAGCCACCGATGTCGAGCCCGTCAGTCACGCGGCCAACGACTGAGCCCTTGATAGGCTCGCTAAAATCAACCGATCAGCCAAATTGGCAATCACCACACATTAGTCCAAAGGAAATTCCATGAGCGTGCTACCTCCCTCCATGTCTGACCGTGACGGCAAAATTTGGATGGACGGCCAGATGGTCGATTGGCGTGATGCCAAGATCCATGTGCTGAGTCACACCCTGCACTACGGTTGCGGTGCGTTCGAAGGCGTGCGCGCTTACAAAACCGAGCAAGGCACCGCCATCTTCCGTTTGCAAGAACACACCGATCGCCTGTTCAACAGCGCCAAGATCTTGCGCATGAACATTCCGTTCACCAAAGAACAAGTCAACCAAGCGCAGTGCGACGTGGTGCGCGAAAACAAACTCGAAAGCGGCTACCTGCGTCCCCTGACTTGGATTGGCGATAAAAAATTGGG
>JBPCSU010000279.1:0-2540 GCA_051006815.1 Limnohabitans sp. | reverse complement strand
TCACTTCGGCCACCAAGGCGTCGGGTGCACCACGCACGATGGCGCTGCCGGGTCGGTCAATCAATACAAACTTGATTTCACCGGCTTCGGCTTTTTTGTCCACGCGCATGTGGTGCAAGTAGTCGTCGGCACCCAACTTGGGGCCAACGGTGGGCAAGCCCGCACGCGCAATCAATGCGGTGAAACGCGACACAAACGCCGCATCCACCAAACCTAAACGCTGCGACAAGTGCGACGCCATGACCATGCCACAGCCCACAGCCTCGCCGTGCAGCCACGCACCAAAACCCAGACCGGCTTCGATGGCATGACCAAAGGTGTGGCCAAAATTCAAAATCGCACGGATCCCTGATTCACGTTCGTCTTGACCGACCACCCACGCTTTGATTTCGCAGCTGCGCTTGACTGCGTGAGCCAAGGCTTTGGAGTCACGTGCCATCAGGGCATCAAGGTTCGCTTCTAGCCACTCTAAAAACTGCATGTCGGCAATCGGGCCGTACTTGATGACCTCCGCCAAGCCCGCGCTCATTTCGCGTTGTGGCAAGGTTTGCAAGGTGTCCAAATCGCAGACCACGCGTTGCGGCTGGTAGAACGCGCCAATCATGTTCTTGCCAATCGGGTGGTTGATGGCCGTCTTGCCGCCCACCGAGGAATCCACCTGCGCCAGCAAGGTGGTGGGCACTTGCACAAACGGCACACCACGCATGTAGCAAGCGGCAGCAAAGCCCGTCATGTCGCCAATCACGCCTCCGCCCAAAGCGAACAACACGGTTTTGCGGTCGGCGCCTTTGCCCAGAAGCGCATCAAAAATCAGATTCAGCGTGGTCCAGTCTTTGTGGCTTTCGCCATCAGGCAAGCTCACGGTGTGCACCTGCTTGTACAAAGGCGCCAGCGCGGCTTGCAAGCGTTCGGCATAGATCGGACCGACGGTGTCGTTGGTGACGATCAAGGCCGCGGCCGCTTTAGGCAAATCAGCCCACGTACTAGGCGCGTCGAGCAATTGCTCGCCAATCAGGATGTTGTAACTGCGGTCACCCAAATCAATGGCAACGCGTTCAAGAGACGAAGAAGCAGACATGGTCAAACTTTGTAGGGAGCAGTCGACGAAGACGCCGCATGGGAGGGCTCGGCAGACAAATGCCCCGCCAACTCAAGCTGCGCGACGATCATGTTGACCAGCGTCGAGACACTGGGACGCCCGGTTTCAATCACGTAGTGCGCGGTTTCTCGGTAGAGCGGGTCGCGTTTTTCAAACAAATCTCGCAAGCGTGCTTGCGGATCAGCCACTTGCAGCAACGGACGGTTTTGGTCATGGCGCAAACGGCGGTAGACCTCTTCGGGGCTGGAGCGCAAATAAAACACATGGCCGCGTGAGCGCAGGTAATCGCGGTTCGCAGGGCGCAGCACCGAGCCTCCGCCACTGGAGAGAACCCCTTGGTGGTTGCGGCTCAAATCATCGATGACTTCTGATTCGAGATCACGAAAGCGGTCTTCCCCTTCGCGTTCGAAATATTCGCGGATCGAGCAACCCAAGCGGCGCTCAATCGCGTGATCCGAATCAACAAAGGGGAGGTGCAGACGTCGGGCGAGTTGACGCCCCACGGTCGTTTTGCCAGAACCCGGCAGACCCACCAAAACCAACAACATATGCTTTCTTAACGTGCAAAGGCACTGTGAGCAAGCATTTTAGGGGTTATGAACACCAGCAGCTCCTGCTTGGCCGTTGCCAAGCGTCGGTTTTTGAACAAATAGCCCAGCAACGGGATGTCACCGAGCAAGGGCACCTTGTATTCGTCCTCTTGTTCGCTGGTTTCGTAAATGCCGCCAATCATCACCGTGCCGCCGTCCTCCACCAACACTTGGGTTTTGACGTGCTTGGTGTCGATGGCGAATCCTGCCGGGGTAATTTGTCCCACGTTGTCTTTGGAAATATCCAACTCCAAGATGATGCCGCCCTCTGGCGTGATTTGCGGCGTCACCTCCAACTTGAGGTTGGCCTTGCGAAACGCCAAGGTGGACGCGCCGCTGGCTGCTGCCACTTGGTAGGGCAACTCGGTGCCTTGTTCAATCACCGCTTTGGCCTGATCGGCGGTGACCACACGCGGACTCGACACCACCTTGCCTTTGCCATCGGCCTCCAACGCAGACAGCTCCAAATTCAAAAACCGATTTTTGGCCGAGTTGAAGATAGAGACTGCAAAGCTGGCAGCGGCAAAGCCATTCAAACTGGCCGCTGGCAAGTTCACAAACTGTCCCGAGGTGTCCAACACTTTGTCGGCGATGTTGAAACTGGTGGCTTGTTGCGCCACGGGGTTGGCATTGGCAAACACATTGGCTTGGGTCGGCCCCCACACGTTGTTGGAGCCACCCTGTCCCGCTCCTCCCAAACGCACGCCCAAGGTTTGGCCAAAGGTGTCACTGGCTTGCACGATGCGCGCTTCAATCATGACCTGTCGCAAGGGCACATCGATCTTGGCAATCATTTGTGTCACTAGCGCCAAACGATCGGCAATGTCGGTCACGAACAATTGGTTGGTGCG
>JBPCSU010000278.1:0-4098 GCA_051006815.1 Limnohabitans sp. | reverse complement strand
GCATGTCCCAGCGTGACGATGCCGGTGTAGCCCAGCACCAAATCGAGCGAGACGGCGAACAGGGCCACGATGGCAATCTCGTTCACGATCAAGGCATGACCCGGCAACAGCGCTGGCAAAGCAAACACCCCCGCCCACAGCACCAGCTCGTACCAGCGCCAATGGGCCGCGGCCATCAGGTGTGAACGCGCGTCCATCAGCGGACTCCTTTACGAACAAACAAGCCTTGGGGGCGCCAGATGAGGAGGGCAATCATCAAGGCGTACACGATGAAGGCACCGAGCTTGGGCACGTAGTACTTGCCCGCCACATCGGCCACGCCCAGCAGCAAGGCGGCTAGCAGTGGCCCCGTGATAGACGAGGTGCCGCCCACGGCCACCACGATCAAGAAATACACCATGAACTTGAGCGGAAAGGTGGGGTCGAGCCCCAGCACTTCGGCCCCCAGCGCGCCGCCCAAACCGGCCAGGCCCGAGCCCACGGCGAAGGTCAGTGCGAACACGTGGTTGACGGGAATGCCCAAGCCCGCCGCCACACGGCTGTCGTCCACACTGGCGCGCAAGCGGCTGCCAAAGCGTGTGCGCGTGAGCACAAATTGCAACGCCACCGTCAGCACTGCGCAGACCGCGATGATGAACAAACGGTAGTGGCCCATGCCCAAAATCAGGTTGTCGCTGTCACCGAACTCGGTGCGGCCACGCAGCCAATCGGGCAGCTGCATGATTTGCTGTTGCGAGCCCATGACGTAGTCCACCGAGGCCACTGCCATAAAGGCCAGGCCAATCGAGAACAGCACTTGGTCCAGGTGCGGCTTGCGGTACATCGGGCGATACAACGTGCGCTCCAGCAACGCCCCCAAAAGCGCCGTTCCTGCAAAGGCCAGTGGCAAGCACACCAAAAATGGCACATACAAGCGCTGCATCAGCACCACCGTGATGTAGCCCCCCATCATGGCAAATGCGCCGTGGGCCAGGTTGATGAAGTTCATCAACCCCATGGTCACTGACAAACCCACCGCCAAAATAAACAGCAGCATGCCGTAGGCAATGCCGTCAAAAAGCAAGGTCAGCATGCAGACCCTTCGGGTTGTGCGAGCCAGTGTTGCATGGCCTGCACCACGGCGTCGGGTTGTTCTTGCATGGCCATGTGGCCGCAGTTGGGAATGCTCACCACGTGTGGGTGTGCAGGAATCAAGTCTGCGAGCGCTTGGTGTTGTGAGGGGGGCGACCACGCATCGAGCTCACCACACAGCACAAGGGTGGGCAATTGCAGTTGCTGCAAGACGGGCGTGGCATCGGGGCGGGCAATCAAAGCGCGCAGCTGTTTTTCGAAGAGGTCGGCGCTCTTGCGTTCAAACATGTCGAGGATGTCTTGCATCAGCCGCGCATCGCTCAACCGATGTGGCGGCACCATGCCTTTGACCCATTCGGTGGCCATGGCACGCACGCCTTGTGTGCGTGCGATGTGCAGCAAGGTCATGCGTTTGTGCACTTCTTCGTCACCTGCCTCACCCGCAGGCTTTGGCAAATGCCCGGTGTCAAACAAGCCCAGGTGCGTCACCCGTTCGGGTGCCATGCGCATGACCTCGAGGGCCACGCGTCCGCCCATGGAGTGCCCCGCCATGGCAAAGCGCGCGGGGGCATGGGCCAACAACTGTTCGGCCATTTGGGGCAGGCTGTCCGCGGTGCCGTGGTCCACCACCTGGCATGTGGCGACGTGAGACAAACCTGGCAGCACAGGCTGCCAGGTCGTGGCGTCGCACATCAACCCAGGAACGAGAAGGAGTGTGGGCTTGTCTGCCGCCATCACTTGGCTTTGCCTGGGTCTTTCACGTCCTTGATGGTGGCGAACTCTTGGTTGTAGAGCTGCCCGTTCACGCGCTCGACCTTGCGGATGTAAATGTTGTGCACCACATCGCGGGTTTGCGCGTCAATGAACATGGGGCCGCGTGGGCTCTCAAAGATTTGGCCTTTCATCGCATCCAACAAGGCTTGGCCACCGGCACCTTTGGTGGCCTTGGCTGCTTCGTAAATCACACGCATGCCGTCATAGCCACCCACGGCCATGAAGTTGGGGCGCAAACCGTTGTTGGCTTTGCCAAAGGCTTCGACAAATTTTTTGTTCAGCGGTGAGTTGTGTGAGGCTGAGTAGTGGTGCGAGGTGACCACGCCCATCGCCACGTCGCCCATGCCGTTGAGGATGTCGTCATCGGTGATGTCGCCTGTGCCAATCAAGCGGATGCCAGCTTTGTCCAAACCACGCTCGGCAAACTGCTTCATCAGTGGCGCACCAATACCGGAGGGCACAAACACATACACCGCATCGGGCTTGAGGTCGCGCACCTTTTGTAAGAACGGCGCGAAGTCGGGGTTGCGCATGGGCACGCGCAACGAGTCAATCACTTGGCCGCCGTTGAACAGCAGGCGGTCTTTGAAATACTTTTCAGCGTCGATGCCAGGGCCGTAGTCGGACACCAAGGTCACCACTTTTTTGATGCCGTTGTTGGGCGCCCAATCGGCAATCGCCACCGCCGCTTGTGGCAGTGTGAAACTGGTGCGAATGATGAAGGGCGACGCCTCGGTGATGCTCGATGTGGCAGCCGCCATCACCACCAGTGGTGTTTTCGATTGGGTGGCGATGGGCGCAGTGGCCAGTGCCAACGGTGTCAGGCCAAAGCCAGCCAGCACACTCACCTTGTCATTGACCACCAGTTCTTGCGCGATGCGCTTGGTGACGTCAGGCGCACCCGTGTCGTCTTTGAAAATGAGCTCTACTTTTTTGCCTGCCACCGTGTCGCCGCGTTGGGCCACATACAAACGGGCAGCCGCTTCAATTTGTTTGCCGGTGGAAGCGAAAGGCCCCGTCATCGGTAAGATAAAGCCGATTTTGAAGGTCTCTTGCTGAGCCAAAGCGCTGAGGCTGGTCAGCCCCAAGCCGGAAATGATGGATGCCAGCAGCAAGTGACGTTTTTGAATGTTCATAAAGGGCTCCCCGTTTGATTGATAGAGGAACTTTACTGAGCGCCACATTCGGGTTTCTAGATAGAAACCCGAATGTGGTTCACTTAAGTGACATTGACTCGTTTTCGTCAAACGATTCGGCAAAACTTGACTATCGTGGCTCTCTCCACTGAGATAGTTGGTCGCGAACAAACGTGACCTCACCGCTACTAGGGTAGACCCAATAAGCAACGAGTCCACCGTCTATCCGGGCCGGCTCGCCAAGAATTTTTCTCACATCGTCGGGCTGCATGCCAATTTTGAGCGCTCGCCAGCTGTCAACTGATTTCCATCCTGCGCTAGACGAGGCAGGCATGGACTCACGGTTTACCTTTCTCTGTGGGGCTTCCAAATTTGTTAGACGGAGCTTGATCTCTTGAACTTCTTTTTCGAGAAGAGCGATTCGGTCACTATCTCCAGCGAGCGAGTTGAGTGCGATTAGGGGGAGAGAGATTGCAAGAATTAGAGATCTCATAAAGTTGCCATTGCAAGTTGGAGGGCCTGTTAATTTGTTTATTTAGATTTCTCAAGAGCAATGTTTGTTTGGTTGGGATACGACCACATGGCACCAGTGATCATGTCTGTAATTCCAAAATCCAAGGCCACACCCACTACGCCAGCTGTCTCGGCTGAACTCGTGAGGCGAATCACTTTTTGCTGGTACCCATCAGCGTTGCACTTGACAATAATGTCGTCTTTGTCTTTGCCCACGGTTATTGTGTTGTTTTTAGTCGTGATACTGCCGATCTCACCGTCACCATCGCGAGTGAGGACGCAGCGCGTTTGATCGGGTTCTAAATTGAAAATTAACGTTTGTTGTGTTCCCTTGGTAATGGATGCGCAACCAGCAAGAGTGGTGAGCAGCGTCATTGCAGTGAGTGTTTTCAACATAAATACCTTTTCGATTAAATTTTTGAAATCTTAGCAGTCTGATCATCAGCCTTGCTCACTAAAAAATCAATGCACGTTTTAATCGCTCGCGTCCGATGCCGTGAGGGCAGGTACAGCAGATACATGTGGGTGCCAAAGATGCTTAAGCGATGGTCACCCAAAGCGGTCACCATTTCACCGCTCGCAATCACGTCGGCCACCATGTAGT
>JBPCSU010000277.1:0-14571 GCA_051006815.1 Limnohabitans sp. | reverse complement strand
CTTCAACCCAAGCCACCAATACGTGCACAAGAAGATCCAGGCGAAGGAATTCCAGATCTACCAGATGGACGTGCAGACGTATTTCTTCCGGCGCCGCAACATCAACGCGCTCGGCCAGCCGCGCTCGTGGACCGACCACCTGCTGTGGCACCACGCGGCCCACACGGTGGACCTGTTTGCCTACCAAGCCGGCAGCCCCATCGTCAAAGCCAATGCGGTGCAAGGACCGATCCATCCCACACTGGGCATTGCGATGGACATGAGCATTCAGTTGCAAGCGGCCAATGGCGCGATTTGTACGCTGAGCTTGTCGTTCAACAACGATGGCCCTTTGGGCACCTACTTCCGCTACATCGGCGACACCGGCACGTACTTGGCCCGTTACGACGACTTGTACACCGGCAAAGAAGAGCAAATCGACGTGTCCAAAGTGGCGGTGTCGATGAATGGCATCGAGTTGCAAGACCGTGAGTTTTTTGCTGCCATCAAAGAAGGCCGCGAACCCAACTCCAGCGTTGCCCAAGTGTTGCCTTGCTACAAAGTGCTGCACGAGTTGGAATTGCAACTCAACGCGTAAGCAGCGTCTGCGATGCTCTGACACAGGGCAATCGCAGGCACACTGGGTGCATGCCCAACACCTTGTTTCCCCGCCGTGAATACCTCCACCTGCTTGGCTTTTTAAGCCTGGCTGTGGGGGCGTGGCAATGGCTGCCTGATCGTTACCTCGGTCCTTACGACGCGTGGAACCCCCATGCGATCGCCGAGTTTGTGGTGGCTATTTTTGCCATCTCGCTCTTGGGCAAATTTTTAATTCACTGGCTGGGCAACCACTACGGTGTGTTGCTGAGTGGCTTTGTCGGTGGCTTTGCGTCCAGCACCGCCACCATCCACACCTTGGGTGTCCTGGCGCGCCAACACCCGCAACACCTGCATCGGGCCGCGTTGGCGGCGGTGCTCTCGAACATTCCCACGCTGATACAACTGCTGGTGGTCGCGCGCTTGGTGGCGCCTGAGTTGCTGGCCCCCATGGTGCGTCCCATGGGGATGGGCGTGGCCGCCATGCTGGTGTATGTGGCGTGGACCTTGCACCGCGTGTCCTCTGCGCAAGAGGCCGATGGGGTCGATGAGGCTGGGCAGGCGGAGGTGGGTCACAACGCTGAGGAAGGTGACGCCCCCACGTTCAATGACAAATTCAATTGGCGCGGCTTGGTGATCTTGACGGGCGTGGTGTGCGCGGTGTCGTGGATGTCGGCGGCGCTTCACAGCGATTATGGCCAAGACGGCGTCATCTTGGGGGCGGCGTTGTCTGGCTTCAGCGATGCGCACGCGATGCTGCCTTCTTTGGCAGTGCTCATGCAGCACGGCCAACTGTCGGCGGCTGACGCGTTGCTGCCGGTGTATGTGGCATTGAGCACCAATGCCCTGACCAAAAGCGTGATCGCGCTGCAGTCGGGTGGCTGGCCCTATGCCCAGAAGGTGCTTCTGGGCATTTGGATCACGTTGATGGGGGTGTGGCTCGGGTTGCTTATTTAGCCCGTGCCACCGCGTGTTTGGCGGCTAAATAGCCAAACGTCACCCCGGGGCCAATGGTGATGCCGGGCGCTGGGTAAATGCCACCCATGATGGAGTGCATGTCGTTGCCCGCGGCGTACAACCCATCGATCGCTTGGCCTTGCGCAATCAGAACACGCGCATCACCATCGGTGACCAAACCGGTGGCCGCACCGATGTCGCCGGGGTAGAGCGCAATCGCGTAGAACGGGCCTTCGCGTAACGCACCCAAGCACGGGTTGGGGCCCGGCCAGGTGGCGTCGCCGTTGGCGCGCTGGTAGTCGGTGGTGCCGCGTTGGAAGTCTTCGTCCACGCCGTTGTCCGCAAAGGTGTTGAAGCGCGCCACGGTGGCTTGCAGTTGGTCGGCTGGCACTTTGAGTTGTTGGGCCAAGTCGGCCAAGGTGCGACCTTGTTTCAAATAACCATCGGCCAAGAACGGCGCCAGGCCTTTACCGCCCGGGCGAATCATGCCAATGCCATAACGCTTCAAGGCTGCCGCATCGCACATCAACCACGAGGGCACGCTGGGTGTGGTGGCGTGGTGGGCTTGCATGGCGATGCCAAACAAGTGGTACGAGGTGGATTCGTTCAAATACCGCTGTCCTTGACTGTCCACCGTGATCATGCCGGGCTTGCCGCGATCCATCACAAAGTGAGGGAAGGCGGCCCAGCTGCCATCGGCACGCTGACGCGTTGAGATGGGGGCCCAAAACGCGTGGCTCAAACCACCGCTGCCGAGTTGACCGCCTGCTTGCAGTGCCAAGTTTTGCGCCTTGCCGGTGTGACCGGGGCCGGCGGGGCACCAAACTTCTTGGGCGCCGGGCAACAGTTGTGCGCGGCGTGTGGCGTGGCGGTTAAAGCCACCGCTGGCCATGACCACGCCACCTTTGCTACGCACGGTGCGCTTCACCACGCTGCCATCTGACAGGGTTTGTTGCAGCACCACGCCTTGAATGGTGTTGCCGTCTTGCAGCAGTTGCGTGACTTCGGTGTGGGTCACCAACAAGCCCTTGCGCTGGATGTAGCTGTAGAGCATGCGCGCGATCATGGCGTTGCCCATGACCAAGCGTGTGCTGCGTGGGTGCAGCAACTTGTCGAGGTAATGGCGCACGATGATGCGCACGCTGTAGCTGAAGGACTTCCACGTCTCCGTCAAACGCAAGAGGTGAAAGATGTCATCACGGTCCACCATCATGCCGCCGAGCACGGTGAATTCAGGAATGGGGTTGCGCACCAGGGGGAGGTTGGGTCCGAGCAATTTGCCGTCAAAGGGTTGTGGCTCAATCGCGCGACCACGCAACACCGATCCTTCGAGTTCAGAGAGGTAGTCGGGGTGCAACATGCGCACTTGGAATTGCAGTGCACTGTGGGCTTCCAGTTTCGCAATGGCGTGTGGGCCGTTGTCGATGAAGGCTTGACGCAGCTTGGCGTCTGAACGCTCGCCCACCGCGAGGTTCAAAAATGTGGCCACGCGCTCGGGCGTGTCGTCGGGGTTCACGGCCAAGCCACGCTTCGTGCCGGGCACCCAAGTGGTGGCGGCCGACAACGCGGTGGTGCCGCCCACATGCGCCATGCGCTCAACCAACAGCACGCGTGCGCCGTCGATGGCGGCGTTGAGGGCTGCAGAAAAACCGGCTCCGCCAGAACCGATCACCACCACGTCCACGGTGTCGTGGTCTTGCAGTTGCGACAGATCGGTGTTGATGCGGTGGTGAAGGGGATGCAAGGTGTCGCTCATCGCTTAAATCTCCAGCAAGAAATTGACCATCAGCTCACGCACTTGCGCAAACATGTCGGCGCCCGTCACGGTCTTGCAGCCTTTGGCGCGTGCGTCGGCAATCAAGGGGGTGATAGCCGGTGCGGTGATGACGCAGCCCACAAACATGTCGCCGTGAATCTTGCTGATGTCTATCGGGCTGGGGTCGGCTTCTTTCATGCCGATGGGGGTGGCGTTGACGGCCACATCAAAACCGCTGGGGTCGGGGCTGCCCAGTGTGAACTTTTCAAGGTTGGTGACCTTGCCCAGCTTCAAGCTGTTGAGGCGGTCGATCAGCGATTGACGGCGTTGGTCGTCGGGGTCGTGGATGGCCAACTCACTCACGCCTGCCAACACCAAGCTGTGCGCAATGGCCGAACCTGCGCCGCCTGCGCCAACGAGCAAGGCGCGTTTGTTTTTCAAGACGCACCCGTTTTTCTCCATCGCACGCACATAGCCCAAGCCGTCGAACATGTCGCCATGCCAGCGGCCTTGCGCGTCACGGCGCACGGTGTTGACGGTGCCCAAAAAAGCAGCGCGCTCAGACAAGGTGTCGCAAAACGCGGTGCAAGCAAATTTGTGTGGCACGGTGACGATCAGGCCGTCGATGTTGCGCGCGCGTTGGGTGCCAGCCCACCAGTCGGTCAAGTCAGCAGGCGCCACGTGGGCGGGGACGCAAATGGCGTCGCGGCCGTGTTGTTCAAATGCTTGGGTCACGCCAAAAGGCGATTTCACTTGGGCAATGGGGTCGCCCACGATGAGGTGAACACGTGTGGCGCCGCTGAAGTTGTCGAGCATGGTGAGTCGCAGTGAAGTGGAGGAATGGCCGCAGTTTATCCAAAAATGGAATTGCGTTCAACTTTTGAATCAAATTCATTTTTCGTGATAAAGTGCCGTCCAACATTCACCAACCTCTACCACCATGAGCGGCGTACTTGAAAGAACACTGGGCATCTTGGAGCTCTTGTCGGAACAAGGGCAGGGCGTCGAGCTGGCCGTGCTGGCCGAGACCCTCAACATGCCCAAGAGCGCGGCGCATCGCCTGTTGGCAGACTTGGTGCGCTTTGGTTATGTGCGCCAAACCCGTGACATGGGCTCGTATGTGTTGACCACCAAGCTGGTGTCCTTGGGTTTGAGCTACCTCAGCAAAACCGGCGTGATCGACGTGGCGCAGCCGCTGCTTGACCGCTTGGCCGAGCAAACCGGTGAGCTGGTGCGTTTGTCGGTGGTCGATGGCGACCGACTCACCTGGGTGGCCCGCGCGCAAGGCGCGCGCCAAGGCCTGCGCTACGACCCCGACATGGGCAGCATCGCACGTTTGAGCTGCTCATCCTCGGGTATGGCTTGGCTCTCCACCATGAAAGACGACGATGCCTTGGCCTTGGTGTCGCAACAAGGCTTGGGTCTGCCACAAGACTTTGGCCCCAACGCGCCCAAGACCTTGAAAGCTTTTTTGAAGGTCTTGCACGACACCCGCAAACAAGGTTTCAGCTTGACCGAAGAAACCTACACCGCGGGCCTGAACGCCATTGCCGCGCCTGTGGGGTTGGCAGGGCAGTTGCCCATGGGCACCATCAGTGTGGCTGGGCCTTCGGCACGTTTGACGCGTGAACGCATGTTGGCCATTGCGCCCGATTTGTTGTCATGTGCCGCACAGTTGGCTGCTGCCAGCGGGGCGTCGCCCATGCTGGCCAGTGGTTCGGCCAAAGTGCGTTTGCAACCCATTTATGCCGCATGAGGCGGAGCACAGCATGAGTTCTTCTTTATCCTCGAACGCCACCGCCGCATGGGATTGCGATTTACTCGTTGTGGGTTCTGGCGCAGGCGCTTTGTCGACCGCGGTCACTGCGGCGCATTTGGGGTTGAAGGTGATCGTGGTCGAGAAAGACCCGCACTACGGCGGCACCACCGCGTGGTCCGGCGGTTGGATGTGGATTCCCCGCAACCACTTGGCGCTCCAAGCGGGCATAGCCGAACCGATTGAAAAACCGCTTTCGTATTTGCGTCACGAATTGGGTGAACAGTTTGACGAAACACGTGCGCGTGCGTTCTTGACGCAAGGGCCGCGCATGGTGCGCTTCTTTGAAGAACACACCGCCTTGCAGTTCATTGATGGCAACTTGATTCCAGATTTCCACGGCAAGACAGAAGACGCGGTGTTGGGCGGCCGTTCGGTGTGCGCTGCACCGTTCAACGGACGTGAATTGGGCCAGCATGTGAAGCAGCTCAAAACGCCGTTGTACGAAATCACGTTCTTGGGCATGGGCATTGCCTCCGGTGCAGACATTCGCCACTTCTTCAACGCCTTGCGTTCGTGGGGTTCGTTCTTTCATGTGGTCAAGCGTGTGACGCGTCATGTGTTCGATTTGGCGCTGCATGGTCGAGGCATGCAGTTGGTCAACGGCAATGCCTTGGTGGCGGCGCTGGCCAAGTCGGCGTTCGATGCCGGGGTGGACATTCGTGTCAACAGTCCTGCGGTGCGTTTGGTCACCGAGGCGGGCGCAGATGGCGCTGTCCAGGTGCGTGGCGCGGTGGTGATGCACAACGGGGTTGCGCACACCTTGCGCGCCAAACGCGGTGTGATGTTGGCCACGGGGGGCTTTCCGCATGACCCGCAGCGAAAAAGCCAACTGCTGCCGCACGACCCGACAGGGCAACAACATTTTTCTGCGGCATCGCGCGGCAACACGGGCGATGGTTTGCGTTTGGGTGAATCGGTCGGTGCGGTGGTGGCGACCGATTTGAAACACGCGGCGGCCATGGCGCCTGTGTCACTGGTTCCGCGTGCAGATGGCACCACCGCACACTTTCCACATTTGATTGAACGCGGCAAGCCCGGTCTGATTGCGGTCACGCGTTTTGGCAAACGCTTTGTCAACGAAGCCGACTCGTACCACGACTTCATGCAAGGGCTGATCCAAGCGCTACCAGAAGGCGAGCCCGTGCAAGCGTGGTTGGTGGTCGATCACCGCTTCATTCGTCGCTGGGGCTTGGGTGCGGTCAAGCCTGCACCCGTGCCCATGGGCGGCATGTTGGCGAATGGTTATTTGCAGCGCGGCGACACCTTGGCCGAGCTGGCCCACGCGTGTGGCATTGACGCCGTGGCGTTGCAAAACACCGTGGCACGCTACAACACACAAGCCGACATCGGTTACGACGGCGAATTCGCCAAAGGTCAAACCGCGTACAACCGCGTGCAAGGCGATGCCACGCATGAAGGCCGCAACCCCTGCATGGCGCCCATTCAAGACGGTCCGTTTTACGCCGTGCGCATCGTGGCGGGCAGCTTGGGCACGTTTGCGGGTTTGCGTTGCAACGAACATGCGCAAGCGCTCAACGCGCAAGGTCAGCCGATTGACGGTTTGTATGCCGGTGGCAACGACCTCTCCAGCGTGATGGGGGGCAACTACCCGAGCGGTGGCATCACGTTGGGCCCGGCCATGACGTTTGGTTATTTGGCTGCGCACCATGCAGCCCGTATTTCTCCTGATCATTCATTTTTCAAAAGGACTTCACCCATGTATTACGAACTCGCCACCATGACATTGCCTTTCGGCACGGCTGCACAAGCTGCCGCCAACGTGCAAACTTTTGCGTCGCAAGGCCAAGGTGAATTGCTGGGCTGCTGGTTCACCGACATCGGTGTGTTGAACCAAATGATTGTGTTGCGTGGCTTCGATGACTTGGCCACCTTGCAAGCCGAGCGCCAACGCACACAGCAAAACGCCAGCCCCTTTGGTTGCGGCGAAATCTTCCAAAGCTTGGAGCAACACAGCTACCAAGGTTTCCCATGGATGAAACCCGTGCGCCCCAGCGTCGAGAGTGGCATTCATGGCCCCGTGTACGAAATTCGCACCTACGGCATCAAACCCGGTGGCGTGCAACCCACGATTGATTTGTGGGAGCAAGCCATTCCTGCACGTGAAAAAATTTCGCCTTGCGTCATCGCCATGGTGGCCTTGGACGGCCCCTTGCGCTTTACCAACATCTGGGCTTACCCCACTGTGGATGCGCGTGGCAAAGCGCGTGCAGATGCCGTGGCCCAAGGCATCTGGCCACCCAAAGGCGGTCCTGCCAACTTGACCACCAACATGGTCTCGACCATTGCCTTGCCCACGGCTGTGTCGCCTTTGAAATAAACCAGGCGTTCACAGATCACCATGCGTACCTATTCACTTGCGTATCTGACGGCCAACGCCTCCACCGTGCCGCAAGCCATTGGCATTGCGGCTGAACTGGGCTATGCCTATGTGGGGTTGCGTGTGCAACCCAATGGCCCCGGTGCACCGTTTCAAACCCTGATTGGCGATGCTGCTGTGCTGCGCGAAACTCAAGCGGCGATGCGCGACACCGGTGTGGGCGTGTACGACTTGGAGATCATTCGCATCGGCGAACACTTCAACCCTGCGGACCACACCGCCTTGATGGACATCGGTCAAACCTTGGGAGCCAAAGCCGTGTTGATTGCGGCGGACGACACGAATGAAGCACGCTTGGCCGACCACTACGCACGCTTGTGCGACGCGATGCGCCCTTACGGCTTGACGGCCGATTTGGAGTTCATGCCGTGGACGGCGGTGAAAGACGCCAAGTCCGCCATTCGCGTGATTGAGCGGGCGGGGCGCCCCAGCAATGCGGGCTTGCTGGTGGATGCCTTGCACTTTGGTCGATCCACCACGGTCTTGTCAGACATTGCGGCCATTCCGCGCGAGTGGTTGCATTACGCACAAATGTGCGATGCGCAAGCCGGTTTGAATTTCACCCACGACGAATTGATTCACACCGCACGTCAAGAGCGCTTGTTGCCTGGTGAGGGCAACATCGACTTGTCAGGACTGTTTGGCACCTTGCCTGCTGACTTGCCCGTGAGCGTGGAAATTGTGAACCTTGAACGTTCGGCCCCCATTGGGGACTTGGCTTGGGCCAAGCTTGCGTTAGAGGCCAGCAAACAGGTGTTGGGCGATGCCTGAATTGAGCGGCGCGTCACAACAGCGGCATCAAGCCCTGCGCGGTTTCCCGCAGCAGCGGCAGCACGCGTTTGACGGCCTGCTCAGAAGTTTCTTGCTGCATGGGCATGCTCACGCTCAGTGCCGCAATCACCGTGCCTTTGTGGTCACGCAAAGGCACCGACACGCCGCGATACGCCATGTCGAGTTGTTGTTCGGACAGGCACCAATCTTGGCGACGGATGAGTTGCATTTGCTGACGCATGACCTTCACGTCCGTGATGGTGTGCGAGGTGAACGTGCGCAAGGGCGAGCGGCTCAACCAGGTGTCCACCGCCGAAGCACCTTGCAATGCGATCAACAACATGCCCGATGCCGTGGTGTGGGCCGGTACCCGCGCACCCAGTGCAAAACTGGTGTTCATGCTGCGGTTTTGGCCATTGCGCGCGATGTAGACGATGTCGTCTCCATCCAGCACCGCGACGAACGAAATTTCTTGTGTGCCCAAAGCCACGCGTTGCAACGAAGGTTGCACCAAGCGGGGCAGGCGAGCCGACTCCAAGTACGACTGTCCCAAGCGCATGACTTTGGGGGTGAGCCAAAACAACTTGCCATCACCGGCCACAAAACCCAAGTGTTGCAAGGTCAGCAAGTAGCGGCGTGCGGCCGTGCGGGTCAGGCCGCAGCGTTGGCCGGCTTGGCTGGCAGTTTGACGCGAGTGCGCTTCGTCAAAGGTTTGAATCAAGGTCAAACCTTTTTCCAAACCAGCAATCCAGTCGCGTTTGTCGAGGGTGTGTGGCGCTTCGTTGTCAACGCCCTTGTAGGCAGCAGTCATGTGTTGATTCGGTGGAAACCCTTGGAGGGTTCGATGATCGCACATGGGTGTTCGTTAATCGCGCAAAATGTAAAAGTTTTTTCGAGAAAACGCTGTTTTCAACCTAAATTCCTGCAGCACGCAGGATGGACGAGAACGCGTTGCCCTGTAACCCTTGCCTGATAAAGGCCTCACCCTTCCTCTAGGAGACGACTGATGACAAAACGTATGACACTCAAACTGGTCGCCGCTGCTGCCGTTCTCGGCATCGCAGGCATGGCGCAAGCCCAGCAAACCATCAAGATTGCCAACATTGTTGAGCTTTCTGGCCCCGGTACCACCGCGGGTACGGTGTTCAAGAACGGCGTGGAGTTGGCGGTCAAAGAGATCAACGACAACGGCGGTATCTTGGGCAAGAAGATCGAGAACTACACCGTTGACACACAAACCAACCCCGGCGTCGCCAAAGGTTTGACACAAAAGGCTGTGGACGATGGTGTGTTCGCTATTTTTGGTCCCGTGTACTCTGGCTCCATCATGGTGTCGATGGCCGAATCCAAGCGCGGCGAAGTGCCTAACTTCACCGGTGGTGAAGCAGCAGCCATCACTGCACAAGGTAACCCCTATGTGTTCCGTACCGCGTTCGGTCAAAGCGTGTCATTCCCCAAGCTGGCGAAGTTCATCAATACCAAAGCTAAAACCTTGGCTGTGATTTACGTGAACAACGACTTCGGCAAAGGCGGTCGCGACACCTTGGCTAAATTGTTGGACGGCTCTGCCACCAAAATCGTGGCCGACATTTCAACCGATGCCGGTCAAGTGGACTTTTCTGCTGCCGTTTTGAAGGCCAAGCAAAGCAACGCCGATGCGATCTTCGCGTACACCAACGAAGAAGAATCTGCACGTTTGTTGCGCGAACTGAAAAAGCAAGGCTGGAACAAGCCTGTGATTGGCGAGACCACCTTGGTTGGCCAAAAAGTGATCGAGTTGGCGGGTGATGCTGCCAACGGTGCGATTGCTCACGTCGGTTTGACTGTGGATGCGCCCAACCCAGAAATGTTGAAGTTCAAGGCCAAGTACTACCAAGCCTACGGCAGCATCTCTGACCACAACGGCATCAAGGGCTACACCGGCGTGTACGTGCTCAAAGCTGCCATCGAGAAGGTGGGCAAGTTGGATCGCAAAGCGGTGGCGCAAGCCTTGCACGGCATCAACATCAGCGCCAAGAAAAATCCAGGCGTCATCATGGACGTGAGCTTTGATGCGAATGGTGACTTGGACCGTGAGAGCTATTTGATCGAAGTGAAAAACGGCCGCCAAGTGGTGAACGCCACCTTGCCCGCTTTGAACGCCAAGAAGTAATCAAAGAAACCAGGCACGCCCTTGTGGGCGTGCCTTTCTTTTTTCAAGCGAACCGACATGACCGACTTCCTACAACTCTTTTTCAGTGGCCTGGCCACCGGCAGCATTTATGCGCTGGCTGCGTTGGGCTTTACCTTGCTGTGGCAAGCCTCTGGCACCATCAACTTCGCCCAAGGCGAGTTTGTGATGCTGCCCGCGTTCATGATGCTGGGCTTTATGGCGGCGGGTTTCCCGTTGGTGTTGAGCTTTGTCGCCAGTTGTGTGCTGTCGGTCTTTGTCTTGGGCTGGTTGTTCAAGCGCGGCGTGGTGGACCCCTTGTTCAAGTACGGCATGATGCCTATCGTGGTGGCCACCATTGGCTTGTCCATCGCCATGCGCAATGCGGTACGTGCGGGTTTCAGCGCCGAGCCACAACCCTTCCCCAATTTGTTTCCCGATGAGGTGTACAACATCGCCGGTGTGACCATCTCGGCCACCGACATTGGCACCTTTGCGTTTGCGATTGCTTTGGTGCTGGTCACGCAGGCTTTCTTGGCCAAGACCGTCACCGGTCGCGCCATGCAAGCGGTGGCACAAAATACCGAGAGCGCTTCGGTGTTGGGCATCAACGTGCCTCGCATGATTTTTTACACCTTCGCCATCAATGCGGTCTTGGCTGCAGCGGCCGCCATTTTGGTGACGCCCACGTATTTGGCCAAGTTCGACATGGGCTCGTCCTTGGGTAACAAGGCCTTCTTCGCAGCCATCATTGGCGGCTTCAACAACTCACGTGGTGCGCTGTTGGGCGGCGTGATTGTGGGCGTGTGCGAGAACTTGGCAGCGGCCTACATTTCGCCAGCGTACAAAGATGCGGTGGCGCTGATCATTTTCATGGTCGTGATCTTGTTCAAGCCACAAGGCTTGCTCGGTAAAAAAGTGGAGCGCAAAGTATGAAGAAGCTCGCATTCTTGGCTGGCCTCTTGGGGCTGTTGGCCTGTATTTTTGTGCCCACGCTGCTCAAAAACCACGGCATCTATTTGTTCACCTACTGGTTGATCTATGTGATCGCCACCATGGGCTTGAACCTCACCATCGGCTACGCCGGTCAAAAATCATTGGGCCATGCGGCTTTCTTTGGCATTGGGGCCTACACCGTGGTCATCATGATGCAAGCGGGCTACAGCTTTTGGGTTGGCATGCCCATCGCCGCCCTCGGTTGCTTTGTGGTGGGGTTGGCCTTGGGCTTTCCCGCCCTGCGCGTGCAGACCATTTACTTGGCGTTCGCCACACTCGGTTTCAACACCGCGGTGTGGTTGGTGATGCGCAACGAAGAGTGGCTCACCGGCGGCACGTTTGGCATCAACAACATCGCGCGTCCAGAAGCCTTTGGCATCAGCTTTGATGGCAACTTGGCTTACTACTATTTGGTGTTGGCTTTTGCGGTGGTGCTCGGCTTGTTGCTGTGGGGCTTGTTGCACTCGCCCTGGGGCAAGGCGTTCACCGCGCTGCGTGACAACCCGATTCGCGCCGAAAGTTTGGGCGTGGACATTCGTGGCTACACCTTGTTGAGCTTCGCCATTGGCGCGGTGTATGCAGGGGTTGCAGGCGGTTTGTTTGGCTCACTGGTTCAGTTCATCGACCCCGCACCGTTCACGGTGGAGGCATCCATCATGATGTACCTCATGGTGGTGGTGGGTGGCCCTGGCTATTTCTTGGGCCCCTTGCTGGGTGCGGCTGTGGGCGTGATCTTGCCCGAGTGGTTGCGCTTTGCGCAGGCTTGGTATTTGTTTGTGTTTGGCACGGCCGTGGTGATGCTGATGATTTGGCTGCCCGATGGTTTGTTGAGCATTCCCGATCGCATCCGTGCGAAACGTCAGTCACGTGAAGCCTCGGCGGCACGTGCTGCTGCAGGAGTAAAAGCATGACGATTTCTACCCATCATCCCGTGCTCAAAGTCACCGATTTGAAGAAGGCCTACGGCGCCATTCAAGCGGTGGGTGGTGTGTCGTTTGAGGTGCGCCCAGGCGAAATCTTTGGCGTGATTGGCCCCAACGGTTCGGGCAAAACCACCTTGTTCAACAGCATGTTGGGACAGATCACACCGGACGCCGGCAAGATCGAGCTCAACGGCGAAGACGTGACCCAGTTGGGCCCGTTGGAACTCAACCGCCGTGGTGTGGGCCGCACGTTTCAAACCCTGCAGGTGTTCGGCAAGATGACGGTGCGCGACAACTTGATCGTGGCCGCGCAAGAACACCAAGGCACCATGTTCAGCCGCATGTTTGCGCCCAGCGACTCCAATTTGGGCGCCAAAGCCGATGCCTTGATTGACCAGTTTCACATCAAGCATGTGGCCGACAAAAAAGCCGGCGAGTTGAGCTACGGCCAACAAAAATTGGTCGACATCGCCATGGCCTTCATGAGCGAGCCCGACTTGGTGTTGCTCGACGAGCCCTGTGCGGGGGTGAACCCCTCGTTGGTGGGGGGCATCAGCACCTTGTTGAAAGAGCTCAACCAAACTCGCAAAGGCAGTTTTGTGGTGATCGAACACAACATGGACTTTGTGATGGACCTGTGCCACCGCATCATGGTGATGGTGGAAGGCAAGGTGATGGCCATTGGAACGCCCGATGAGATTCGCGCGAATAAACAAGTGCTCGACGCTTACTTAGGGAATTGATCATGACCCAAGCATGTATTGAATTTGACGATGTGGTGGCCGGTTACAAAGATTTCATGATCTTGAACAACCTGTCTTTCTCGGTACCCAAAGGCTCCATCACGTTGCTGATTGGCCCCAACGGTGCAGGCAAGTCGACGGTGCTCAAAACCTTGTTTGGTTTGCTCACCCCACGCCAGGGCAAGATTCGTTTGGATGGCGACGACATCACCGGTGCTACGCAAAAAGATTTGTTGGCGCGCGGTATTGCGTTTGTGCCACAAGGTCGCAACTTGTTTGGCCAACTCTCGGTGTACGAGAACTTGGAATTGGGCGGCATCACGCTGGGCATGAAAACCACACACGAACGAATTCCGGAAGTGTTGGAGTTTTTCCCACGCGTGAAAGAGCGCATCAATTCCTTGGCTTCATCGCTCTCAGGTGGCGAACAAAAGCAACTCGAAATTGGCCGCGCTTTGTTGCTACGCCCCAAAGTGATCTTGATTGACGAGCCCTCCATCGGTCTCTCGCCCATGGTGGTGCAAGACGTGTTCAAGCTCTTGCGCAAACTGGCTGACCAAGGCACCACGGTGTTGATGGTGGAGCAAAACGTCAAGAGTGCGCTCAAGTACTCGGACAACGCGATCGCGTTGGAGTCGGGCCGTTTGGTGCTGTACAAATCGGCTGCAGAAATCTTGGCCGATCCGCAAATGGAACGCTTGTTCTTAGGGGGTGCGCACACCACCTCTGCGGCCGCCACACCCGCCTAACGCACCCCATGCTGAACCTGGCTGTCGCCGGTGCGGGCGTGATCGGTCGCGCTCACATGGCGGTGATCGCGCGCAACCCGGCTTGCCAACTCAGCGCCATTGCTGACCCTAGCGATGCCGCCCAGCAACTGGCCGCAGAGCAGGGCGTGGCGTGGTACGCCACCTTGGATGCGTTACTCGCCACCTCGCGTCCTGATGGCGTGATTCTGGCCACCCCGAACGCCTTGCATGTGCCGCAGGCGCTGCAGTGCATCGCAGCGGGTGCGCCGGTGTTGGTGGAGAAACCCTTGGCCCACACCGTGGCCGATGCGCAAACTTTGGTGCAAGCGGTAGAGGCGCAACACGCCAAGGTGCTGGTGGGGCACCACCGCGCACACAGCCCCATCATGGCGCAGGCCAAAGCCGTGATTGAGGCTGGGCGCTTGGGGCGTTTGGTCAGCGTGATGGGCAGTGCGTTGTTTTTCAAACCCGACCCGTATTTTGTGGAAGCGCCGTGGCGACGTCAGGTGGGCGGGGGGCCGGTGTTGATCAACTTGATTCACGAGATTCATAACTTGCGCATGCTGTGCGGCGACATCGCCGAGGTGCAAGCCATGAGCAGCCATGCGGTGCGTGGTTTTGAAGTGGAAGACACGGCGGCCATCAACTTTCGCTTTGCCTCGGGGGTGTTGGCCACTTTCATGCTCTCCGACACCTCGGCCAGTGCACGAAGTTGGGAGCAAACCAGCCAAGAG
>JBPCSU010000276.1:0-18187 GCA_051006815.1 Limnohabitans sp. | reverse complement strand
CGACCGCACCGACGTGTTGTTGCTCGACGTGACACCGTTGTCTTTGGGCATCGAAACCCTGGGCGGCGTGATGACCAAGATGATCGCCAAGAACACGACCATCCCCACCAAGTTTGCACAGACCTTCTCAACCGCTGAAGACAACCAACCTGCGGTGACCATCAAGGTCTACCAAGGCGAGCGCGAAATGGCGTCGGGCAATAAGAGCTTGGGCGAGTTCAACCTCGAAGGCATTGCACCTGCTGCACGTGGCACACCTCAAATTGAAGTGTCGTTTGACATTGACGCCAACGGCATCTTGCACGTGGGCGCCAAAGACAAAGCCACTGGCAAAGAAAACAAGATCACGATCAAAGCCAACTCTGGTTTGAGCGAAGACGAAATTCAACAAATGGTGAAAGACGCCGAGTTGAACGCCGCCGAAGACAAAAAGAAACTCGAAATCGTGCAGTCCCGCAACCAAGCCGACGCCGCTGTGCACAGCGTGAAGAAGAGCTTGGGCGAGCACGGCGACAAGCTCGACGCTGGCGAGAAAGAAGCCATCGAAGCAGCCATCAAAGAAGTGGAAGAAGCATTGAAGGGCGACGACAAAACCGCCATCGATGCCAAGACCGAAGCCTTGATGACCGCGTCACAAAAGCTGGGCGAAAAAGTCTACGCCGACATGCAAGCTGCACAAGCGGCGGCTGGCGGCGCAGAGCACGCTGGCGCTGCGGGCGCCCAAGCCAAACCAGCAGACGACAACGTGGTCGACGCTGAAGTGAAAGAAGTCAAAAAAGGCTAATCCCCTTTTCCAACCTTCTGAGACGACCTCGCCGCGTTTCGCCTGAAAAGGTGAACACGCGGCGAAGTCTTGATCAAGCCCCACAAAACACGGCACTGCCCACACCATGTCCAAACGCGATTTTTATGAAGTTCTCGGTCTTGCCAAAGGCGCGAGCGACGACGAGATCAAAAAGGCTTATCGCAAACTCGCGATGAAGTTCCACCCTGACCGCAACCAAGGCGACAAAGCCAAGGAAGCCGAGGCGCAGTTCAAAGAGGTCAAAGAGGCCTACGAGATGCTGTCGGACCCCGAAAAACGCGCAGCTTATGACCAGTACGGTCATGCAGGTGTCGACCCCAACATGCGTGGGGGACACGGTGGCTTTGGCGGCGCTGGTTTTGGTGAGGCGTTTGGGGACATCTTTGGCGACATCTTTGGTCAACAACGTCGCGGCGGTGGCCGTCAGGTGTACCGCGGCAACGACCTGAGCTATGCCATGGAAATCACACTGGAAGAAGCGGCCAATGGCAAAGACGCACAACTGAAAATTCCAGGTTGGGACGACTGCGAAACCTGTCACGGCAGCGGTGCCAAACCTGGCACCTCCGCCAAGACCTGTACCACCTGCCATGGCAGCGGTCAGGTGCAAATGCGCCAAGGCTTTTTCAGCGTGCAGCAAACCTGCCCGCACTGCCGTGGCTCCGGCAAGATCATTCCCGACCCATGCACCAGCTGCCATGGCCAAGGCAAGATCAAGAAACAAAAAACACTCGAGGTCAAAATCCCTGCGGGCATCGACGACGGCATGCGCATTCGCAGCACCGGCAACGGCGAGCCTGGCACCAATGGCGGGCCTCCCGGTGATTTGTTCATCGAAATTCGCATCAAAAAGCACGACATCTTCGAGCGCGATGGCGACGACCTACATTGCTCCGTGCCCATCAGCTTCACCACCGCAGCCTTGGGTGGCGAAATTCGCGTGCCAACCTTGGCGGGCGAAGCGGCCATCGACATTCCAGAAGGCACCCAAAACGACAAGCAGTTCCGCTTGCGTGGCAAAGGCATCAAAGGCGTGCGTTCTAGCTTCCCCGGCGACTTGTATTGCCACATCACGGTGGAGACACCGGTCAAGCTGACCGAGCACCAGCGCAAGTTGCTCAAAGAGCTGGACGAGTCGTTGAAAAAAGGTGGCAACAAACATTCGCCCGTCGAGGGTGGATGGGCCGACAAGTTGAAGCGCTTTTTCAACTGACCGTGCGAAGGGATGCCCCTAAAAAGGGGATACTTCGCACATGAGCGTCAACATCACCTTCTTGGGGGGAACCGGTACTGTCACCGGTTCCAAATACTTGGTCGAACATGCAGGCAAACAACTGCTGGTCGATTGCGGTTTGTTTCAAGGCTACAAACAGCTGCGCTTGCGCAACTGGAGCCCACTGCCCGTCACCCCCACCGATGTAGACGCGGTGATCCTGACCCACGCGCACTTGGACCACAGCGGTTACGTGCCGCTGCTGTACCGCCAAGGTTTTCGTGGTCGCATCCACGCCACGCCGGCCACCTGTGATTTGTGCGCCATCTTGCTGCCTGACAGCGGCCACATTCAAGAAGAAGACGCGGCCTTTTTGAACCGCCACGGTTACACCAAACACGACCCTGCCATGCCGTTGTACGGCAAGCATGATGCGATCTTGTCGCTGCAACTGCTCAAGCCCGAGCGCGAAACCCAAACCTTCTCGCCCATTCCCGGCTGGAAAGCCACCTTCACCACTGCTGGCCACATCTTGGGTGCGGCCAGTGTGTTGGTCGAAGTGGCGGGTCGGCGCATTTTGTTCAGCGGCGATGTGGGACGCCCTGACGACTTGATCATGAACCCACCCGCACCGCCCCCCGATGCGGACACGGTGTTGGTCGAATCCACCTACGGCAACCGTGAACACCCGCACGAAGACATCATGGCCGAGCTCGCCCCCGCATTGAAAAAAGTGTCGGCACGCGGTGGTGTGGCCGTGGTACCCGTGTTTGCCGTGGGCCGGGCACAAGCCCTGCTGCACGCGATTGATGTGATGAAGGAGCGCGGGGACATTCCCACAGGCTTGCCAATCTTCTTGGACAGCCCGATGGCGGTGCACACCACCGACTTGTTCCAACGTCACCCAGACGCCCACCGCTTGGATGCGCATGGGCTGAAGGGTTTGAAACACGTGGCCACCATGGTGGAGACCACCGAACAATCGAAAGCCTTGTCCAAGCGCCATGGCCCCATGGTGATCTTGGCAGCCAGCGGCATGGCCACCGGTGGCCGTGTGCTACACCACTTGGCGCACTACTTGCCCGATCACCGCAACATGGTGATCCTCACCGGCTACCAAGCCCCCGGCACGCGTGGTGCCACCTTGGCGGGTGGCGGCCCCATGCTGCGTTTGCATGGCCAAGACGTGGCCGTGCATGCCGAGGTGGTGCAGCTGACCTCGTCGTCCGCCCATGCCGATGCGTCGCAACTGATCGGCTGGCTCAAGCAAATGAAAACCAAACCCGACCAGGTGTATGTGGTACACGGCGAACCCGAGGCCTCTGACGCGCTGCGCCAACGCATTGAGCGCGACTTGAATTGGCGCGCCTTGGTGCCCGAACACGGCAGCACCTGGCCCACCTGATCACGCGCTGTTGTCTCCCGCCTGTTGAAACCGCTGCTGTCATGCGACTCATGTTCACCCAAGTGCATTTACGCACGCCCCGCTCACCGGCCCTGATCGTCCTTCTGGCCAGTGTCTGGCTGGCTGTCGCCGGTAACCTCGCGCTGTGGCAAACCCTCAGCAGGCTGCCCGATATTTCGGGCTTCAAGGGCTTGGTTTTCAGTGCCGCGTTTGCACTCATCATCGCGGGAGCCATCACAGTGGTGCTGTCGCTGCTGGCCTGGCGCTGGACGCTCAAGCCTGCCATCAGCCTGCTGTTGCTGCTGGCAGCGTTCGCCACCTCCTACATGCTGATGTATGGCATCGTGGTCGACACGCCGATGGTCATCAATGTGTTTCAAACCGATGTACGTGAGGCGCGCGACCAACTGAGTTGGCAGTTGCTGTTGTCTGTGCTGGTCTTGGCTGTTCTGCCCATGCTGTGGCTGTGGCCACAACCTCTGACACGCGACACATGGCGCCAGCAACTGGTACGTAATTTGGTCCTGTTTGTCGGGGGGCTGTTGGTGACGGTGGGCACCACGCAACTGGTGTTCCAAGACTTCTCGTCGCTGATGCGCAACTACACCGACTTGCGCTACAAAATCAACCCACTCAACAGTGTGTATGCGGTGCTCGACTTGACGGTGATTCCGTCGGAAGCTCCCTCTGGTCCGCTGCAAAGCTTGGGCTTGGATGCCCATATCGTGCCGCGCACGGGTGCCGCGGCTCAACGTCCCCCGCTGTTGGTTTTCGTGGTGGGTGAAACCGCGCGCAGCCAAAACTTTTCGTTGAATGGTTACAACCGTTTGACCAATCCGAAGCTGGCGCAAGAAAACATCACCAGCTTCACACAGGTCAGCGCATGCGGCACCAGCACAGCCGCGTCTTTGCCTTGTATGTTTTCGCACTTGGGACGCGAGGCGTTCAACGCACGCAGCCAGCCTTTTGAAAACCTGTTGGACGTGCTGCAACACGCTGGCTACGCCGTGCTGTGGATCGACAACCAATCAGGCTGCAAAGATCAATGCGCACGCATTCCCAATCTCAACACCTCCAACTTGAAGGTGGCCGAGCACTGCGGCAGCCATGAGTGCCGCGACACTGTGATGCTCACGCAAATTGAATCTGCCATGGCTCAATTGCCAGCGGAACGCCGCGCACGCGGTACCGTGGTGGTGATGCATCAAATGGGCAGCCATGGCCCAGCTTATTTCCAACGCACCCCTGCTGCATTCAAAAAGTTCACACCTGAATGCACCGACACCTCGCTGTCACAGTGTGACCGCCAGCAAATCGTCAACGCCTACGACAACACGATTGTGTTCACCGACCACTTCTTGTCGCAAGTCATTGCTTGGTTGAAGCGCCAAGAAAAAACCGCCACACCGGCCATGCTGTATGTGTCAGACCATGGTGAATCCTTGGGCGAGAAAAACATGTACTTGCATGGCCTGCCCTACAGCGTGGCGCCACCTGAGCAAACCCAAGTTCCGCTGATCACCTGGCTCTCCCCGGGGTTCGAGCAACTCAGCCGCGTCAGCACGCGCTGCTTGCAAAGCCAGCGTGACAAGCACTTGTCACACGACCATTTGTTTCATTCGGTGTTGGGCTTGATGGCCGTCCAGACAACGGTGTACCAGCGCGAGCGTGATTTCTTCGCGACCTGCGAAGGCCGTTGACCACGCGTCGGCAGGCTTTACAAGAAACGATCGAGCAGTTTGCGGGTGTGACGATCGAGCGACGGTAAATCGCGGATCAAAAACTGCACGCCATGAGCGTCGGCCACGATCAAGCGGTGGGTGCTCAAGCGACGAATGTCCTCCTCGCCTTTGAGCACCAACTGCGCGGGGCCTCGGGTGGTTTGCACACGCCAAATACTGGGCGTAGAGAAACTGTTGACACCATCCAAACGCAAAATCTCTGGCATGAACTCACGGCCTTGCAAGGCCTGCGACACGATGTCGCGTTGTGTTTCGGGCAGGTCGTTCAAGTTCTCGATCCACACCAGTTCTTTGCCTTCGGCGCTCAAGATGGAAATGGTTTGGTCGGGTGCCGCGATCGGGAACGCACGCGCGGCCACGGCGCCCACATGCTGCGTGCCGTCGGCCAAGGTGACCACCAATTTGCCAAAGGGGTCAAACGCCAAGGTGAAGTTCAGTGCGGCACTCATGCGGACTCCTTGCCAGACGCACGGACCACGGCGTCTTCTGCATTTTTAGCTTGGGCTTCGTACAGGCGGTAGTAAGCGCCTTGACGCGCCATCAGCGTGTCGTGGTCACCCTCTTCCACCACCACACCTTGCTCCATCACCACCAAACGGTCGGCTTTGTTGAGGGTGGACAAACGGTGCGCAATGGCAATCGTGGTGCGCCCTTGCACCAAGTTGTCCAAGGCTTTTTGAATTTCTTGTTCGGTCTCGGTGTCCACCGACGCAGTGGCTTCGTCCAAGATCAGGATGCGTGGGTTGATCAACAACGCACGCGCAATCGAAATGCGTTGACGCTCGCCGCCCGACAAACCTTGACCGCGTTCGCCCACCAACGAGTCATAGCCTTGCGGCAAACGCAAGATGAACTCGTGCGCATGGGCGGCACGCGCAGCTGCCACGATTTCTTCGCGGGTAGCATCGGGCTTGCCGTAGGCGATGTTGTCAGCGATCGTGCCGAAGAACAAGAACGGCTCTTGCAACACCATGCCAATGTGGCTGCGGAAGTCTGACAACGCAATGTTGCGAATGTCGATGCCGTCGAGCTTGATCGAGCCTTCGCTCAAATCGTAGAAGCGGCAAATCAAGTTGACCAAGGTGCTTTTGCCCGAACCGCTTTGCCCCACCAAGCCAATCATCTCGCCAGGGCGAATGGTCAGGTTCATGCCACGAATGACGGCACGGTTACCGTAACGGAAGCCCGCATCTTGAATCTCAATGCGGCCTTGCACGGGCACCGGCAGTTTTTGCGGGGTGGTGGTTTCGGGCACGCTGGAAACGTGATCGAGAATTTCGAAAATACGCTTGGCACCTGCCGCTGCTTTTTGTGTGTGCGAGACGATCCGACTCATCGAATCGAGGCGTGTGTAGAAGCGACCGATGTAAGCCAAAAAGGCGGCCAACACACCCACAGTGATTTGGTTGTGCGACACCAGCCAAATGCCAAAACCCCACACCACCAACAAACCCACCTCGGTCATCAACGTGACCGTAGGCGAGAACAAAGACCACACAAAGTTGATGCGGTCATTCACCGCCAAGTTGTGTTTGTTGGCATCGCGGAAACGGTTGGCTTCGCGTGTCTCTTGCGCAAAGGCTTTGACCACACGAATGCCAGGAATGGTGTCGGCCAACACATTGGTCAGCTCAGACCACACGCGGTCGATTTTCTCGAACCCGGTGCGCAGTTTGTCGCGCACGGTGTGAATCAGCCACACGATGAATGGCAAAGGCAGCAAAGTGGCGGCAGCCAGCTTGGCATCGATGCTGATCAAGATGGAAGCGGTCATCAAAATCATCAGCACGTCGGTGGCGAAATCTAAGAGATGCAGCGACAAGAAGACGCAAATGCGGTCGGTCTCGGCACCAATGCGGTTCATCAAATCACCGGTGCGGCGCCCACCAAAATATTCCAAAGACAAACGCATCAAGTGCTCATACGCGGTGGTGCGCAAGTCAGCACCAATGCGTTCAGACACCAAAGCCAAGATGTAGGTTTTGGCCCAGCCCAAGCTCCACGCCAACAAGGCTGCGCCAAACAAGCCGCCCAGATAGAGGTAGACCAAGTCGTGGTCGATGTCTTTGCCGTTTTGGAACGGAATCAACACATCGTCCATCAACGGCATGGTCAGGTACGGCGGCACCAAGGTGGCAGCCGTTGACGCCAAGGTCAACAAGAACCCAGCCAACAAGCGCCATTGGTAGGGTTTGGCAAAACGCCACAGGCGAAACAAGCCCCAGGTGGACAACGGTGCATGCTGTTCGCGGCTGCACACCGGGCATTCGTCACCCAGGTTTTCAAGCTGCAATTTGCACTGAGGGCAACGCGCTTGCGCCAATGCGGCCAAGGACTTGCCATGGGTCAAGACCTCGAGGCGATCGGCAAACTTTTCTTGCAAGCGCATGGCCGTGACGTTGTGCGTCAAGGTGAAGCGCCAGCTGGCCATGCGGTGGTTGGCGTCGACCAAACTCAGGGTGCCGACACCCGCATGGTCGGTGTGCGTCATCTTCATGCCGGCGACCAAGGGCCAACTGTCCCAGACAGGCGTAGAACCGGCTTGCGGGGCGCCAAAAAGCACCCTTTGGTCTGTCACAATTAGTAGCCCTAGCGAAAAATGTAATTGGGCGTTCAAGTCAACCTCTAGCCAGGCTAGAACGTTTTCTTGTGCAGACAGTTGTGCAGATGCCGAAGTTCGCCAGCCCTCGGGCAAAACAACTTGGGTAGAAGCCGATAAAGAAGAATTCATTATTGGAATGTTCCCGCTGCAAATCGATGCCAATCGACGGGTCAGCGGTCAAAAATAAAGCAGGAGCCAGGACTTTGTTGCACCCCAGCACGTATGCCAAAGATTGTATCGTTGCGGCCTCACTGGCCAGGCTGACGACCTCGATGCTCCCCCTCGCTTCTGTCGCCCACTTTTCTCGCTAATTTATGGCCTTCAAAGACATTCAAATCCTGCGCATGGACTACCTGCGCGGCCCCAACATTTGGACTTACCGGCCGATCATCGAAGCCCTGATCGACCTAGGCGAAATGGAGGACCATCCCTCCAACAAAATCGATGGTTTCAATGACCGCTTGAACGCTTGGTTGCCCGGCTTGGTCGAGCACCACTGCGGCGTGGGCCATCGCGGCGGTTTCTTGACCCGCTTGGTCGGTGGTACCTGGATGGGCCACATCATGGAGCACGTCTCGATCGAGTTGCAGCTGTTGGCGGGTGCACGCGCCGAGTTTGGCAAGGCACGCGAAATCAGCAAGCGCGGCATTTACAAAGTGGTGTTCCGTACCGAACACGAAGAGCTCGGACGCGCCAGCTTGTTGGCCGCCCGTGAAATCGTCATGGCTGCCGCCAACAACCAACCCCATGACATCGCGGCCACCGTGGATCGTTTGAAGAAGATTGCCGATCTGCGCTGTTTAGGCCCCAGCACCGCCTGCATCGTTGATGCGGCGGTGGAGCGTAAAACCCCATTCATCCGCTTGACCGAAGGCAACTTGGTGCAACTGGGCTACGGCTCGAAGCAGCGCCGCATTTGGACTGCCGAGACCGACCGCACCAGCGCCATCGCTGAGAGCATCTCCAGCGACAAAGACCTGACCAAGCGTTTACTCACCCAATGTGGCATTCCCGTGCCCGAAGGGCAAATCGTCAAGACCGCCGATGAAGCTTGGGAAGCCGCGCAAGACATCGGTTTGCCCGTGGTGGTCAAACCCCTCGACGGCAACCGGGGTTGGGGCGTGTCCCTCGACGTGAACACCGAAGAAGGCGTGCGTACCGCCTATGTAGCGGCTGAAAAAGAAGGCAGCGAAGTGTTGATCGAGCGCTATGTACGCGGCGACGAGCACCGCGTCTTGGTGGTTGGCGACCGTGTGGTGGCTGCTGTGCGAGGTGAAACCGCCACCATCACCGGCGATGGTGTG
Organism: Limnohabitans sp.; assembly: GCA_051006815.1. Classification (GTDB taxonomy): domain Bacteria; phylum Pseudomonadota; class Gammaproteobacteria; order Burkholderiales; family Burkholderiaceae_C; genus Limnohabitans. The sequence goes on along the minus strand of JBPCSU010000276.1, from coordinate 9,116 downwards.
TCAACCGTCGAACAACTCATTGAGTCGCAAATCAACACCGATCCACGCCGTGGCATCGCCGAAGGTTTCCCACTCGATTTGATTCGCCTGGACACCCCACGCGGCGAAATGTCGTTGTTGCAAATCCAACGCCAAGGCCTCGAACCCCACAGCGTGCCCGAAAAAGACCGCATCGTGGTGGTGCAACGCAACGGCAACTTGAGCAACGACGTGACCGATTTGGTTCACCCCGAAGTCGCTGCCGTGGCCACCCTCGCCGCACGCGTGGTGGGGTTGGACATTGCTGGCATCGACATCGTGACGCAAGACATCTCGCGTCCGCTCGAAGAAACCCAAGGCGCCATCATTGAAGTCAACGCGGGCCCCGGTCTGCTGATGCATGTCAAGCCCGCGGTGGGACAACCTCGTCCTGTGGGCAAAGCCATCGTGGAACATTTGTTTGGACCGAACGAGTCCGGTCGTATTCCGGTTGTTGGCATCGTGGGCAGCCAACAAACCACCGCGTTGGCGCAACTGGTGGCTTGGTTGTTACACCTCTCAGGCAAGCGCACCGGCTTGGCCTGCAAAGACGGCCTGTACATGGACCAACACCATTTGGGCAAATACGATGCACGCAGCTTCGAAGCCTCTGAGCGCTTGCTGATCAACCGCGCACTGGACGCGGCCGTGTTTGAAACCACTCCAGCACACATCTTGAACGAAGGCTTGGCCTACGACCGTTGCTTGGTCGGTGTGGTGACCAACATGCCCGACACCGATGCCGCGTTGATTGACAAGCACGACATCCAAACTGCCGATCAAATGCGCACCGTGATTCGTACGCAAGTCGACTTGGTCTTGCCCGAAGGTGCGGCCGTGCTCAACGCCGATGAAGAAGCTGTGACCACCTTGGCCGAGCTGAGCGATGGTGAAGTGGTGTACTACGCCAAATCCCAAGACAACGCCACGGTGGCGGCGCACTTGCAGCAAGGGGGTCGTGCCGTGTTCTGCAAAGACGGCCACGTCACGCTGGCACGCGGCGACCAAGAAACCCAGTTGTTCCACCTCGACCTGGAGCTCATTGCACGCTTGTTGAAAGACGGTTTGCAGATCTCTACGCTGTTGGCCGCCGTGGCTGCCGCTTGGTCACTGGACATTGCACCGCTGCTGATTCGTGCCGGCTTGAAAAATTTCGGCCAACAAAACCAACACGTTGCCAAAGACTTTGCAAGGATGAATGGCTAATGGAAGTCTCTCGTATCCGCGCCCTGCGCGGCCCTAACCTCTGGACCCGTCACACCGCTGTGGAAGCCATGGTGCGTTGCGACAACGGTGAAGTCGACCTGAGCCAACACCCCGACTTTGAAAGCCGTTTGCGCAACTTGTTCCCCGGCTTGGGCAATTTGCAGCCCACCGCGCACAAAGTCAAACTCAGCATGGCACATGCGGTGGAAGCCGCGACGTTGCATTTGCAAATTGAGGCTGGCTGTCCCGTCACCTTCAGCCGCACCACTGCCACCACCGACGAAGGCTTGTTCCAAGTCGCGGTGGAATACACCGAAGAGCAAGTGGGCATCCAAGCCTTGAAGCTCGCACATGCGCTGTGCGAAGCCGCTTTTCAAAATACCAACTTCGATGTGGACGCCGCCATTCACCAACTGCGTGAGCTCGACGAAGACATCCGCTTAGGGCCTTCCACCGGCTCCATCGTCAACGCAGCCATTGCACGTGGCATTCCCTACCGCCGCTTGACCGAAGGCAGCTTGGTGCAACTGGGTTGGGGCAGCAAGCAGCGCCGCATTCAAGCCGCTGAAATTGATTCCACCAGCGCCATTGCTGAATCGATTGCGCAAGACAAAGAGCTGACCAAAAAACTGCTACACGCCGCAGGTGTGCCCGTCCCCTTGGGTCGCCCCGTCACCAGCGCGGACGACGCATGGGCTGCCGCCCAAGAAATCGGCTTGCCCGTGGTGGTCAAACCGCGTGACGGCAACCAAGGCAAAGGCATCTCGGTCAACGTCACCACCGAAACTGGCGTGAAAGCCGCCTACGACGCCGCACGCGCCTGTCGCGAAGAAGTGCTGGTTGAGCGCTTCTTGCCTGGCAGCGATTACCGTTTGCTGGTGGTGGGCAACAAACTCGTCGCAGCCGCACGCCGTGAACCACCGCTCGTGATTGGCAACGGCAAAAACACCGTCCGTGAGTTGGTGGACATCGTCAATGCCGATCCACGCCGTGGCGAAGGCCATGCCACCTCGCTGACCAAGATTCGTTTTGACGACATCGCCCTTGCGCGTCTGAAAGAGCAAGGCTACGAAGCCACCTCAGTCCCCGCCAAAGGCGCCCGCGTGATCTTGCGCAACAACGCCAATTTGTCGACCGGTGGCACCGCCACCGACGTGACCGACGACGTGCATCCCGAAGTGGCACTGCGTGCCGTGGCCGCAGCCCAAATGGTGGGGCTGGACATTTGCGGCGTGGACGTGGTGTGTGAATCGGTCTTGCGTCCGCTCGAAGAACAAAGCGGCGGCGTGGTGGAAGTCAACGCGGCACCGGGCCTGCGTATGCACCTGAGCCCCTCGTTTGGCAAAGGCCGTGATGTGGGCGAAGCCGTCATGGCCACCATGTTCCCCGATGGCGACGATGGCCGCATTCCTGTGATTGCCGTGACAGGCACCAACGGCAAAACCACCACCGTGCGTTTGACCTCTCACCTGCTGCGCGCCAACGGCTTGCGCGTGGGCATGACCAACACCGATGGCGTGTATGTGAACGGCCGCCAAACCGACAGCGGCGATTGCAGCGGCCCACGCAGTGGCCGCAACGTGTTGGCGCACCCCGATGTGGACGCTGCCGTGCTCGAAACCGCACGCGGTGGCATGCTGCGCGAAGGTTTGGCCTTTGACCGCTGCCAAGTGGCGGTGGTCACCAACATCGGCATGGGCGACCACTTGGGTTTGAACTACATCACCACGGTCGAAGACTTGGCCGTGTTGAAACGTGTGATCGTGCAAAACGTGGCCGAGTCTGGCACCGCTGTGTTGAATGCCACCGACCCCATCGTGGTCAGCATGGCCAACAAGTGCCCCGGCCAAGTGACCTTCTTTGGTTTAGATGCCCACCACCCCGTGATTGCCACGCACCGCGCGCAAGGCAAACGCGTGCTGTTTGTGGAAGACGACCAAATTGTCGCCATGCAAGGCAACCACTCGGTGCGTATTCCGCTGTCGGACATTCCGGTGACACGCGGTGGCGCGATCAGCTTTCAAATTGAAAACGCCATGGCCTCCATCGGTGCGGCATGGGCGATTGGCATTCCTTGGCAAACCATTTGCAAAGGCTTGGCTACTTTTGTGAGCGACAGCAACGCCGTGCCGGGTCGCTTCAATGTGTTCGACTACAAAGGTGCCACGGTGATTGCCGACTACGGCCTCAACCCCGACGCCATCAAAGCCTTGGTGCAAGCCGTGACCAACCTGCCCGCACAGCGCCGCAGCGTGGTGATCAGCGGTGCCGGTGACCGCCGCGACGAAGACATTCGCGAACAAACGCGCATCATCGGCGAAGCCTTTGACGACGTGGTGTTGTACCAAGACGCCTGCCAACGCGGCCGTGTGGATGGCGAGGTATTGAAGCTGTTGCGCCAAGGTCTGGATGGCGCCAAGCGCACCACCCACATTGACGAAATTCACGGCGAATTTTTGGCGATTGACCGTGCGATGGAACGTTTGCAAAAAGGCGATTTGTGCTTGATCTTGATTGACCAAGTGGAAGAAGCGTTGGCGCACATCACGCAACGGGTGAACTCGGCGGCTTTGGCTGACTAAGTTTTCTTTCGCTCAACGAAGAAGCCACTCTTTTTGAGAGTGGCTTTTTTGTTGGTGTGGCTGTTATTTCTCTCACTGATGCTGATGGAGCTGTGCGGCAACTTCCTCATGCTGGCGTACCAGAAATCGTCAGCTGCCGCACAGCCCCATCAGCATCCGAATGGTGGCATGCACACATTCAGAGCGGGGATTGCTTTTTAAAACAAGCCCTTGTACTGCTCTCGCAGCAAGTTTTTCTGCACCTTGCCCATGGTGTTTCTAGGCAGCTCAGCCACGACAAAACATTTCTTGGGAATTTTGAAGTTCGCCAGCTGTGATTTGAGGGCCGAAATCACCGCATCGGGTGACACGGCGGCGCCTGGCTTGGCAATCACCACGGCCACGCCAACTTCACCAAAGTCGGGGTGCGGCACACCAATCAAGGCACTCTCTGCAACACCCGTCATCTCGTTGATGTAGCCCTCAATTTCTGCGGGGTACACGTTGTAGCCACCGCTGATGATGAGGTCTTTGCTGCGTCCCACGATCACCACATAACCGCGCTCGTCAACTTTGCCGACGTCACCCGTTTTGAAGTAACCATCGGCCGTGAACTCTTCTTTGGTTTTTTCGGGCATGCGCCAGTAGCCACCAAACACGTTCGGGCCTTTGACTTGGATGCCACCAATCTCCCCCACCGGCAAGTTGTGACCCGCGTCGTCTTGCACACGCAAGGACACGCCGGGCAACGGGAATCCCACCGTGCCACCCCGGCGCTCGGTTTGGCCTGGGTAACGGGCATCGGCCGCATAGGGGTTGGAGGTGAGCATGACGGTTTCGCTCATGCCGTAACGTTCCAAGATGGTGTGCCCCGTGCGGGTTTGCCACTCGTTGAACGTTTCCAACAACAAGGGCGCCGAACCCGCCACAAACAAACGCATGTGTGCGGCTTGGGCTTGGGTCAAACTGGGTTCGGCCAACATGCGCACGTACAACGTGGGCACGCCCATGAAGACCGTGGCTTCTGGCATTTTGGCGATGACCCATTTGGGGTCGAACTTGGCCATCCAAATCATCTTGCTGCCATTGAGCAAGGCACCATGAATGGCCACAAACAACCCATGCACATGGAAGATGGGCAAGGCATGAATCAACACATCGCCGGGCTTCCAACCCCAATAGTTTTTCAAGGTTTGCGCATTGCTGAGCATGTTGCCGTGCGACAGCATGGCGCCTTTGCTGCGTCCGGTGGTGCCACTGGTGTAGAGAATGGCAGCCAACTCATCGGCGTTGTTGTGCGCCACGGAGTGGTGGTCCGAACAATGCGCTGCACGCTCCAGCAAACTGCCGGTACGGTTGTCGTCCAAGGTGAACACGTTTTGCGTGCCGGCTTTGAAGGCGATCTTGCTGACCCAACCAAAGTTCTTGCTGCTGCACACCACCACCGCGGGTTCGGCGTTGCCAATGAAATATTCGATCTCAGCACTTTGGTAGGCGGTGTTCAAGGGCAGAAACACATAGCCCGCACGCAAGGTGGCGAGGTAGAGCATGACCGCTTCGACCGACTTTTCGACTTGCACCGCCACACGCGACCCTTTGGGAATGTGCAGCGAATCGAGCAAGTTGGCCATCATGGCGCTGGCACGCTCTAGGTCGGACCAGCTGTAGAACAAACCATCGTCTGTTTCGATAGCGGTTGCGCTCAAGTCTTTGGGGAACGCGGCGCGCAGGGCCGCATAAAGGTTGTGGTTCATGGGGCGTCTTCCGTTCAATCGAGTTTGGCGCCTGAGGCCTTGACCACCGAAGCCCAGCGTTTGATTTCGTTGTGCACAAAGGTGCCGAATTGCGCACTGCTCATGTTGGGAAAGTCGGCGCCGTTGTTGGCCCAGGCCACTTTCAGGTCTTCGCCCGTGGAAGCTTTTTTCACCTCTTCCAGAATACGGGCTTGCACATCGGCCGGTGTGCCTTTGGGCGCCCACAAGCCGTACCACGTGCTCACGGTGTAGTCGGGCAAGCCCAACTCAGCTGCGCAAGGCACATCAGGAAACGCGGGGTTGCGTTTGTTGCCAGAGACCATCAAGGCCTTGATACGGCCACTCTTGATGTGCTGGGCGGACGAGCCCAAGCCATCGAACATCATGTCCACATTGCCGGCAATCAAGTCTTGCAGCGCGGGGCCCGCACCACGGTAGGGAATGTGGGTGATGAAAGTTTTGGTCTGCAACTTGAACAACTCACCCGCCATGTGGTGCGAGGTGCCGCCGCCGGCAGAACCGTAGTTGAACTTGCCTGGGTTCTTGCGCACCTCTTCCAAAAAGGATTTGAAATCGCCCGTGATTTTTTTGGGGTTCACCACCAAGACTTGAGGCACCAAAGCAATCAAGGTCAAGGGCACGAAGTCACGCTCTAAGTCGTAATCCAACTTGGGGTACATCGAGGGGGCAATCGAGTGGTGTACCGCCCCCATGAACAAGGTGTAGCCATCGGGTGCTGCTTTGGCTGCGACGCCGGCACCCAAGTTACCACCGGCACCACCACGGTTGTCGATCACCAAGGTCTTGCCGCTCTGCTTGGCGAACTGTGCTGAGAACGGACGCGCGAATGCGTCGGTACCACCGCCTGCAGGGAAAGGCACGATCAAGGTCACGGGTTTGGTGGGCCATGTGGTTTGCGCCTGTACCCCGCCACTGAAAGCAGCACAAGCGGCGGCTGACAGCGCCAGCCACTGTCGACGGTGAGTAGGTGTGTTGAACAATTTCATGGAAGTCTCCTCGTGATAACAATACAAAAGTGCGAAAGCGAAAGTGGGTTACTTGAAGTACATGTCTTCCACATCGCTGGAAGCGGGGGCAATGCCCTTCTCCAAGAGTTGGCGATGTTTGTCTAAACGTTTCAGGTCATACAGGTAGTTCACCATCAAGCCGTGCGATTGCTTCATGCCTTTGTTCGACGGATCGGCGAACCAATTGATGCGCTCAATGCGAGCACCGTTACCCAAGTGGAAGCGGGCCACCGGATCCAACGGCTGCTCGCCGTGCTTGGCTTGCCCCAAATAATGCGCCCCTGCGCGGGTGAGAAACTGGCGCAAAGGCGACTTGGCAGACAAAGCCTCCAACACCAACGGTTGCTCAAGCGCCGCCAACACATGCGTGGCAGTGGGCGGCTCGAAGCTGAGCTCACGGCCCAAGGCAGAAAGCTCTTTCTCGTTGAGTTGTCCCAGCAGCGTCTCCACATTCTTGGCCAGCCACGGACGCATACCGGGGATGGGCGACAAGGTGGCGAAGGTTTTGAGTTTGGGGAATTCTTCGCGCAGCGTCTCCACCACCCGCTTGATGAGCGAGTCACCAAAGCTCACACCTTTCAAACCAGTTTGTGTGTTGCTGATGGAATAAAAAATGGCGACGGTCGACTTTTGCAAATCTTCGGGAGCGGCCGACTCGTCAAGCAGCGGCATGATGTTGTCGGCCATGTCATGCAACAACGCGACTTCCACAAAGATCAAAGGCTCGTTGGGCAAGCTGGGGTGGAAGAAGCCGTAGCAACGGCGGTCGCTGTCAAGGCGGTTTTTCAAATCGGCCCAGCTGCGAATGTCGTGCACCGCCTCGTACTTGATGAGTTTTTCAATCAACGAAGCCGGCGAGTCCCAACTGATGCTGCGCAGCTCTAAAAAGGCCACATCGAACCATGTGGAGAACAGGTTCTCTAGCTCGGCATCCAAAGCCAACAAGCGTTTGTTGCCTTTGAGATGCGGCAACAACTCCGCGCGCAGGTCCACCAGAAAACGCATGCCGCCACTGGAAGCCGCGAAGCGTTGCAGCAAACGGGTGCGGGGTGACACCAAGGCACGGCGCAGACGAATTTCTGCGGGGCCTTCGTCGACCGTGCCCAAGGCAGCGTCGTAGTCGTCACGGGCAGCGCGCACCTTGACGACATCGGGGCCAAACTGCTCGCTGATCAACAGCCACAAATCTTGGCGCTCGGCCTGCTCGGCTCTGGCATACCAATCCGACAGCGCTTTGGCGCGACGCCCGCCCTCCACCTCACTCACACGCGGGTCAACCACCCCCTGTAGCAGCGTGAGCGTGCGGCGCAACGAGCGTGGCGACAAGGCCTCTTGCTTTTGGCGCAAGGTGGCATCCAAGCGCTCGCGCGTCGAACGGTCTTCGGTGGTGGGCACCGCAGCGGCAGCGGGTGCAGAGTTGAGGAGTAAATTCAGCTTGCCGCTCAGCCAAGTGGTCGCATTCATGCTTCTTTTCCTTCAGACATCAGGCCGCCAACACGCTGCTGCGTTGTGCCAAGGCCAGCTCTCGCAAGGCCTCGCGTTGTTGTAACAAATGGTTTTTCATGGCGGCTTCGGCTCCTGCCGCATCCCCTGTTTTGAGGGCAGCAAACACGGCCAAATGTTCTTTCAAGCTTTGCTTCAAGCGCCCGGGGGCATGCAGCTGCTGCAGACGCGCGAGCTTCAAAATTTTGCGCAGATCGGCAATGGTTTGTGCCAACCATTTGTTGTTGGCCAACTGAATCAAGGCCTCGTGGATGGCAAAGTTGGCTTCGTAGTAATCGTTGATGCGTCCAGCGTCGGCATGTTTTTTGAGGCGCTGGTGCCACACCTCCATAGCCTGCACATCGGCCGGGGTGGCACGCAAGGTGGCGTCATGGGCACAACGCCCTTCCAGCAAAGCGATGACCGGGAAAATATCATCCAAGTCTTGCTCGGTCACTTCGTTCACAAAACATCCGCGACGGGGCTCGTGGCGCACCAAGCCTTCGGCCGTCAACACCTTCAGGGCCTCGCGCAAAGGCGTACGCGAGATGGACCAGAGTTCACACAACGTCACTTCGTCAATGAAGCTGCCGGGTCGCAATTGGCCATCAAAGATGTACGCACGCAATTGCGAGGCCACATCGTCGTGCAAAGAACTGGGAAGCGTGCGCATGGGGTGACTCGTTGGTAAAGTGGCAAAGGTTTCTGTAATTACGCGTAATTATGAAACCATCAAACAACCACCTCGATGCATTTTTCACAGGGATTTTCCCTGCCGCGTTAACCCTATAGATTTAACGATCGGCTGAGCGGTGTGTCGCGTGCCACCACAGGGCAACACCCACCACCACCATGGGCACACACAGCCATTGCCCCATGCTCATGCCCAAGGCCAACAGGCCCAGGTGCGCATCGGGCTCACGGAAATACTCGGCGACAAAGCGCAAGCTGCCATAACCAATCATGAACACCCCCGACACCGCCCCCACCGCACGCGGCTTGCGGGCATACAACCACAACACCACAAACAGCAACAGGCCTTCGCCCAAGAACTGATAGATCTGCGA
>JBPCSU010000275.1:0-8321 GCA_051006815.1 Limnohabitans sp. | reverse complement strand
TTCGTGGGCTTGGCTGCTGGCATCGACGGTTTGGTGCACTTGTCTGACCTGTCTTGGAACGAAACCGGCGAAAACGCCGTGCGCGAATACAAGAAAGGCCAAGAAGTCGAAGCCATCGTGTTGGCCGTGGACGTGGACCGCGAGCGCATCAGCTTGGGCATCAAACAACTCGACTCTGACCCCTTCACCACTTTCGTGTCGATCAACGACAAAGGCCAAATCGTCACCGGTAAGGTCAAGACAGTGGATGCCAAGGGCGCTGAAATCGACTTGGGCGAAGACATCGTGGGCTACTTGCGCGTCAGCGAAATTTCACGCGACCGCGTGGAAGACGCCAGCCAAGTGTTGAAAGTCGGCGACGAAGTGACAGCCGTGGTGGTGAACGTGGATCGCAAGACCCGCAACATCCAGTTGTCCATCAAAGCCAAAGACGCCGCTGACCAACAAGAAGCCATGGCTTCGTTGTCACAACAATCCAAAGCCGAAAACGCTGGTACCACCAGCTTGGGTGCTTTGTTGCGCGCTAAGCTCGACAACAACTGATGACCCGTTCAGACCTGGTCGAAGAACTGGCTGCCCGTTTTGGGCAGCTCACGCACCGCGACGCCGAGTTCGCTGTCAAGACGCTTCTTGACGCGATGAGCGACGCGCTGGTGCGCGGGCACCGCATTGAGTTGCGGGGCTTTGGCAGTTTTTCGATCAACCGTCGCCCGCCTCGCATGGGACGCAACCCGCGTTCCGGCGAAAGCGTGGCGATTCCTGAAAAGCGTGTGCCCCATTTCAAGCCAGGCAAAGCCCTGCGCGAAGCGGTGGATGCACGCACACAGGAATTGTTGGCGGGGTCGGCAAAGGTTAAATAACGCACGTTATTTTCAGAGGCTGCAAGGCTAAAATGGCTCCGTCACAGAGGAGCTTTGCTTTGAAAAACCTCATGTGGCTGCTTCAGTGGGTACTGAAAGCAGCCATTTTTTTTACCCTGTTTGCATTCGCGCTGAACAACCAACACGATGCGGTGGTCCATTTCTTTTTTGGCACCACCTGGCAAGCCCCGTTGGTGTTGGTGGTGCTCATTGCCTTTGTCATTGGCGTGGCTGTGGGCGTGGTAGGCATGGTGCCACGCTGGTGGAAACACCGTCGCTTGGCGCAGCAGGCCAAGACTTCCGAGCAACCCCCGACAGCCGCCGCCCCTACCGCGGACACGACACATGGAATTTGACCTCAGCTGGATCTTGCTGGGACTGCCCCTTGCCTTCGTTTTAGGCTGGGTTGCTTCGCGCATGGATTTGCGCCAGCTGCGCCTTGAAAACCGACAAACCCCCAAGGCCTATTTCAAAGGCTTGAACCACTTGCTCAATGAGCAACAAGACCAAGCCATTGACGCGTTCATTGAAGCCGTTCAGCACGACCCCGACACCTCAGAGTTGCACTTTGCCTTGGGCAATTTGTTCCGTCGCCGTGGCGAGTACGAACGCGCCGTACGCGTGCACCAGCACTTGCTGTCACGCGGTGATTTGAGCCAAGCCGATCACGACCGTGCGCAACATGCGCTGGCCTTGGATTACCTCAAAGCCGGTTTGCTCGATCGCGCAGAAGAGGCACTGACCAAACTCGAAGGCACCGCCCACGAAGCCCAAGCGCATTTGGCTTTGCTGAGCATTTATGAACGCTCGCGCGATTGGCCCAAAGCATCGGTCATTGCTCAAAAATTAAGCAATAGTGGACAAGGCAGTTTTCAAGGTCGCTTGGCACACTACCTGTGTGAAGAAGCCGAGAGTTTGGACGCCACACACCAGTCAACACAAGTTCTGGCACTTCTCAAACAAGCCATCGAAGCGGCACCTCAGAGCGCACGCGCACGCATCGCCTTGGCCAAAGCCTTGGTGCAAATTGGGCGCGCGCAAGAGGCCTACAGCACCTTGGAAAATTTGGCGACTCAAGTGCCCACGGCCCTGCCTTTGGTGGCCCCCAAATTGGCCGAGTTGGCCCCTGCCTTGCAACGCACCGCAGAAGCACTGACGTTGCTGGAAAACAGCTATGCCCATACAGCCTCGTTGGATGTACTCAATGCCATCGTGGCTTTGCGCAATACACAGGGCGACGTCAACAGCAACGACTGGTTTGCCAAACACTTGGAACGTGAACCCTCGCTGGTCGCGGCCACACAGTGGATCGCGCACGAAAAGTTTGAGCACGAACAATTTCACCCGCAAGTACAACGCGCTTTAGAGCGTGCGGCCAAGCCGTTGCAACGTTACCGTTGTGCTGCATGCGGCTTCGAAGCCACACAACATTTCTGGCAATGTCCCGGCTGCCAAGCTTGGGACAGTTACCCCGCTCGACGCGTGGAGGAACTATGACCCTCACCCCACAGCAACTCAGCCAAGCCCATGTCTTGGTCGTCGGCGATGTGATGCTCGACCGCTACTGGTATGGCGCTGTCGACCGCATCAGTCCCGAAGCCCCCGTGCCTGTGGTGCGCATCACGCGTGAAGAAAACCGCTTAGGCGGGTGCGCCAACGTGGCCTACAACGTGGTCAGCGTTGGGGCACATGCCTCGTTGCTGTCGGTGGTGGGCAACGACGAAGCCAGCCATTTGCTTGAAGACTTGGTCGCCAAGACCGGCATTGCGCCACACTTTGGACGCGATGCACAACTCAAAACCACCGTCAAACTGCGCGTGATTGGTCGTCAGCAGCAACTGCTGCGTGTCGACTTTGAAAACACGCCACAAAACGAAGTGTTGGCCTCGCAAACCGACCAGTTCATGCAGCTGCTGCCGACCCACAACGTGGTGCTGTTCTCTGACTACGGCAAAGGCGGCTTGGCCCATGTGCAACAAATGATCAGCGCTGCACGCGCAGCGGGTAAGGCTGTATTGATTGACCCCAAAGGCAGCGACTACTCGCGCTACGCTGGGGCCACCTGCATCACACCCAACCGCGCAGAACTCGAACAAGTGATTGGCAAGTGGGCGAGCGAAGCAGACTTGAACCAAAAAGCACACGCCTTGCGTGCTGCCTTAAAACTTGACGCCGTCTTGCTAACGCGCAGCGAAGAAGGCATGACCTTGTTTGATGCGCAAGGTGAATCGCACGTTTCAGCCCAAGCGCGCGAGGTGTTTGATGTCACGGGTGCGGGTGACACCGTGATTGCCACTCTTGCCACCTTGGTGGCTGCCGGCTTGAGTCTGCGCGACGCCATGCCTTTGGCCAACAAAGCCGGCGGTGTGGTGGTGGGTAAATTTGGCACGGCCACCGTGAGTTATGAGGAGTTGTTTGCATGAAGATCGTCGTCACCGGAGCTGCTGGCTTCATTGGAAGCAACATCATCAAAGGCTTGAACGCCCGAGGCATCACCAACGTCATCGCGGTCGATGACCTGACCGAGGGCGACAAGTTTCGCAACATCGCCGATTTGAAGATCGCCGACTACCTCGACAAAGATGTGTTCTACGAATTGTTCGCGGAGAATGCATTTGGCAAAGTCGAGGCTGTGTTCCACGAGGGCGCGTGCAGCGACACCATGGAGAGCGATGGCAAATACATGATGGACAACAACTACACGCTGTCGTGTGGCTTGTTCAACGCCTGCCAACAAGCGGGCACACGCTTGCTCTACGCCTCATCAGCCGCCACTTACGGCGGCAGCGACACGTTTGTGGAATCGCCCGAGTACGAGCTGCCACTCAATGTGTACGGCTACTCCAAATTGTTGTTTGACCAACGCATGCGCTTAGAGTGCAACAACAACTTCAAGAAGTTCAAGCGCCAAGTGGTGGGCTTTCGCTATTTCAACGTCTACGGCCCTCGCGAACAACACAAAGGCCGCATGGCCAGCGTGGCGTTCCACCAGTTCAACCAATTCAACACCGAAGGCAAAGTGAAGTTGTTTGGTGAATACGGCGGCTATGCACAAGGTGCGCAAATGCGCGACTTTGTATTCATCGACGACGTGGTGGCCGTGAACCTGTGGTTCTTGGACAACCCCGACAAGTCTGGCATCTTCATCCTTGGCTCGGGTCGCGCACAGCCGTTCAATGATGTGGCCTTGTCTGTGGTGAACGCCATGCGTGCCAAGAAGGGCGAAGCGGCTTTGGATCTGGCGGGGGCAGCCCAAGCCGGGTTGATTGAATACGTACCCTTCCCCGATGCGCTGCGTGGCAAATACCAGTGCTACACCCAAGCTGACTTGACCCAGCTGCGTGCCAGTGGGTGCGACCACCAGTTTGCCGACGTGCAAAGCGGAGTCACGCAGTACATGACCACCTTGAGTCAGTAAGCACGTCACACATGAACACCCCGCCCAAACATGTGAGTTGTGAAGCGGGGTTGCACAAAGCGCGCCGTTGGTCGGCACATGGTGTGCTCGCCTTGGTATTGCTCAGCCCCACAACTTGGGCACTCGACATCAACCTAGCCAATGAAGCGGAGCTGGACAGCCTCAAAGGCATGGGACCGTCGCTCAGCGCCAAGGTGCTGACTGCACGCGCACAAGGACCTTTTGTGAATTGGCAAGATCTGATGCGCCGTGTGTCTGGCTTACGCCAAGCCAAAGCGCAGCAGTTTTCAGAACAAGGTTTGACGGTTCAAGGATTGCCGTTCAACAACGCCACCGCATCCTCACGCCAGTAGTTGGCCGCCGTGACAAAACCTTCCCACACGCAGCCGTTGCAGCCACGGCCGCAACACGTGGTGGGCTCAGGCGGGGGTAATCGGAACGTCACCCCACGCCCACCGCCCAGCTGCTGGGCATAGGCAAACATGGCGTGGGCTGTGGCGGCATCCCGCACGGGCATGGCAGACAACTGGGCAACAGACATGGCGCAATCCTACTAGCCGCCCCCACGCTGCATGTACAAGTCAAACCGACGCATAAACTGGTAGCGCTGCGAGGCATCCAGCCCCGTGAACGTGAAATGCACCAGTAAACGGGGAATTTGCACCAACGCAATGCGACGTGGCTCAGCCACCGTCCATTGAATGCGCAATTGCCCTTGCAGCGTGCTGTGGTCGTGCAACTGGATCTGCACGCCATCCCCCTCTCGCTGCCACGGGTGTGCCCCAATGGCTTGGGGTAACCACCCCAACCACTCGTTGACGGTACAGCCCATCTCACGCGAGAACTCAGACGCGTAGGCCGCTTGCAATCGGCAACCTCAAGCGGTCAACCGCCCGCAATGGGAGGCCAAATAGCCAACACATCGCCTTCCACCAACGTCTTGCTGGCTCGGTCTTCTGGGGGAATGAAGGTGCCGTTGACCAGCACCAAATGCACCAATTTATCGGGCATGCCGAAAGGCGCAATGATTTGCGCAATGGTGGCGTCGTCTGCCACGTCGAGCGCCACCAAGTTGCTGCGACGGGCATCCGCAGGCAGGTAGTCGGTCAGTGTGGCAAACAGTTTGAACGTGATGTGCATGCGCGAAGGTTAACGCATCAACGTCGACGCGTATCGGCTGCGCCGGTCCAGGCCCCTTGGCCTTGGGCACATGCCAGGTAGGCATCCATCAACTTGGTGGGATCTTGCTTGAGTTTGTCTTTCCACTCACCCAAATGCACCTGACCTTCAACCAAGCCACGCATCACACCCACATGCTGCGTCCAGCCCACGCTGTTGCAGCCCACCAGCACATCGTCTTTGAATTGCAAGCTCAAGTGGCTACCAGGCGTGGTCAACGACACCTGCTCCCCACCGGGCACGCCTTGCCAATTACCAAAGCTGGTGGAAATCAGACCCAAGGTATCCAGCACGTTGATTTGCGTCACACCCTTGAGTGTGGCAGTTTGCCCCACCATGTTGAGTGCGGCCACACGGGCTTGCTCAGCGGCGTTGGGTTGAATCGCACTGACGATGGTGGTGCCACTGACTTTGTCAAACGCTTCCGCGCAATCGCCTGCGGCATACACACCAGGCACGTTGGTTTGCAAGTGCTCGTCGGTCAACACGCCTTGCAGGCAGGTGATGCCCGAGTCTTTCAAAAAGTCGATGCAGGGTTTCACACCTGTTGCACTGATCACCAGGTCGGCAGGCAGTCGTTGCCCCGTCGAGAGTCGCACGGTCAAAGGCGCATCGGTGGGGGCGTCTTGCATGCCCACGGCTTGCGCCAATTTAGACAACAAGCCTGGATTGTCCGAGCCGTTCGGCACGATGGCTTCCACTTTGGCGCTGGTGAACACCTGCACGCCTTTGGCTTCGCACCAATCACGAATCATGTTGCCTGCCACAGGCCCCATCATGCGTGGCACCATGCGGTCCCCCATCTCGACCACTGACAGCGTGACGCCGCGCGAGGCCAAGGCTTCCATGATGATGCAACCAATGAAGCCTGCACCCATCTGCACCACGCGCGCGCCGGGCTTGGCCAGCGCCATGATGGCGCGGGCGTCGTCCAAGGTCCAACATGGGTGCACTTGCGCACTGTCGATGCCTGGAATAGGTGGGCGCACAGGACGCGAACCGGTGGCAATCAACAGCTTGTCAAACTGCAGCACCTCATCGTTGCTGAGTTGAATGCGTTTGGCTTTGGCATCGACCAACACCGCACGCGCATGCACCTGCGTGATGTTGAGGTGCGCAAAGTGGTCGGCCCCTTTGCGCAAATAGGTGCCACGTTCGTCGATGTTGCCAATCAACACATACGGAATCGCCATGCGCGAATACGGGGGTTCAACCTCATCACCCACCAGGGTGATGCGGTCGTGAGGCGCGTGTTTGCGAATGGTTTCAGCCGCGATCACGCCAGCAGGGCCGGCGCCAAGAATGACGTGATGTGTCATGGTGTGCACTCAAAGACCCAAGCGTTTTTTGGTTTCAGCGGTGGGACGACCTTCGCTGTCCCAGCCACGTGCTTGGTAGTACTTGGGCAACATCTCGGGCAACATGCTGACTTTGCCTTTAGCAGGGCCTGTTTTGGCCGCCTCGGTCAACAGGCGTTTGGGCAAGTTGTCGTCCTTGGCTGTGAAGCCTGCCGCGTTGTTGAATTCACGCTCCATGTTCCAAATGCGCTCGCCAATTTTTTCGAGCTCTTCGGTGGTGTAGGCCTCGTTACAGGCGGCTTGCATTTGTGGTGCCAAGTCGGCCAAGCCCCACGCGAAGGTGGTGAAGATACACAGGCCCGACGAGTCAAACGCGGCCGTGGCGTCTTGGAAGGCTTTGACCAACTCTGGCTTGCCTTCGTGCTCGAGCGGGTCGGTCTTGACAGGAATACCCAATACTTCTGACGCGATGGTGTAACCGCGCAAATGGCAGGCACCACGGTTGGACGTAGCGTATGCCAAGCCAATGCCTTGGATACCGCGACCGTCGTACGCGGGGAACTCTTGGCCTTTGACGCTCATGCTGAGGTCAGGGTGACCGTACTTGGCCGTGAGGCGTTTCGAGCCTTGACCAATGTCCACCCCAAAGCCACGACCGTTGACGGTTTCTTCGGCGAAGAAAGCCAAGGCTTGGGCCGAGCCAAATTTGGCATCAATGCCAATTTGCTCTTTGGTCAACACACCCATTTCGTACAACTCCATCACGGCACCGACGGTAGCGCCGAAGCTGATGGGGTCAATGCCTTCTTCGTTACACAACAGGTTGGCGTACTGCAAGGCTTCTAAGTCATTCACACCGTTGGCAGCGCCCAAGGCCCAAGCCGCTTCGTATTCCAAGCCGCCTGATGCGCCCCAGTACTGTGGCTTGTTTTGCACGGTGAAGTGGGTTTCGTCCATCTTGCTGATACGACCGCAGGCGATGGTGCAACCAAAACACGCTTGGTTGGTCACCAAGTGTTTCTTGCCATCGGTGGCACGTGGCGTGGCCATGGCTTCGGCTGAAATGTCTTTGGCGCCTTCGAACTGCACATCGCGGTGGTTACGTGTGGGCAAGCCACCCACTTCGTTGATGACGTTCATCAACACCTGTGTGCCGTAGGCAGGCAAGCCTTGACCTGTGACGGCGTTTTCAGCCAAGATTTTTTTCTTCTCAGCAGTCACTTGCATGAACGCTTTGGCGTCACGCACATTGCTCACACCCAAGGTGCCACGCACAGCAATGGCCTTGAGGTTTTTGCTGCCCATCACCGCGCCCACGCCCGAGCGACCTGCCGCACGGTGCAAGTCGTTCACCACAGCGGCGTACAACACTTTGTTTTCACCGGCTTTGCCGATGGACGAGACACGGGTGAGTGGGTCTTGCAGGGTTTTCTTCAGCGTGGCTTCGGTTTCCCACACGCTCTTGCCCCACAGGCCAGAAGCGTCGCGCAACTCCACCACATCGTCATGGATGTAGAGGTACACCGGCTTGGGTGATTTGCCTTCACAAATCACCATGTCCCAACC
>JBPCSU010000274.1:0-3846 GCA_051006815.1 Limnohabitans sp. | reverse complement strand
GATGCCATGAGCAATTTGCCTATTCTGCCGATGGCTCAAGTGGTCACCAGCTACTACCTGCGCCTGCGCGTGGCTGACCAAGCCGGTGTGCTCGCCAAGGTCACAGGCATTTTGGCCAACGCCGACATCAGCATCGACGCGGTGTTGCAGCGCGAAGCCGGTGAGGGCGAGAGCCACACCGACCTCATCATCTTGACCCACGATTGTGTGGAAGCCAAGATGAACCAAGCCATCGCTGAGATGCAACAACTCAGCACCGTGTTGGCACCGATCACCCGCATCCGCAAAGAAGAGTTGAACTGATGCTGTATTTGTCCACGCGCGGCCACGCCGAGCGCAAGCGTTTTTGTGAAATCCTGCTCGAGGGCTTGGCGCCCGATGGCGGTTTGTATTTGCCCGAGCACTATCCCCAAGTGGACGATGCAGCGCTCACGCGTTTGCGCCACACGTTCAGCACCCAAGGCTACGCGGCCTTGGCGTTTGAAGTGCTGTCGCTCTACATCGACGACATTCCTGCCGCAGACCTGAAAGCCTTGTGCGCCAAAACCTACACGCAAGACGTGTTTGGCACAGCGGCCATCGTGCCGGTGCGTGGTTTGGAAGACGGTTTGTTTGTCGAAGCTTTGTCGAATGGCCCCACACTCGCATTCAAAGACATGGCCATGCAATTGCTTGGCAATTTGTTTGAGTACGAGTTGGCGCGTCGTGGTGAACAACTGAACATTTTTGGCGCCACCAGTGGCGACACGGGCAGTGCTGCCGAATACGCCATGCGTGGCAAACAAGGCGTGCGCGTCTTTATGACCAGCCCACACGGTCGCATGAGCCCGTTCCAACAAGCGCAAATGTTCAGCTTGATGGACGCGAACATTCACAACATCGCCATCGAAGGCGTGTTTGATGATTGCCAAGATTTGGTCAAAGCGGTGTCCAACGATTTGGCCTTCAAAACCAAATACAAAATTGGCACCGTCAACTCCATCAACTGGGCCCGTTTGTTGGCGCAAGTGGTGTACTACTTTGCTGGCTATTTCCAGGTCACCACTGCCAATCGCCAAAAGGTGAGCTTCACCGTGCCAAGCGGCAACTTTGGCAACGTGTGTGCGGGCCATGTGGCACGCATGATGGGCTTGCCTGTCGACACCTTGGTAGCCGCCACCAATGAAAACGATGTGCTCGACGAATTCTTCCGCACGGGTGTGTACCGTGTGCGCGGCAGTGCAGACACGCACGAAACCTCCAGCCCATCAATGGATATTTCCAAAGCCAGTAACTTCGAACGCTTTGTGTTCGACTTGCTCGGTCGTGATGCTGCGTTGACCAACGATTTGTTTGGCGCACAAATTTCGAAGAACGGCCAATTCGACCTGAGTGGCAATCCGCACTTCGCTGAGGCTGCCACACGCTACGGCTTTGCCAGTGGCAAGAGCACCCACGCCAACCGCTTGGCCACCATTCAAGACGTGCACCAGCGCTTTGGTCAGATGATCGACACCCACACGGCCGATGGCGTCAAAGTGGCGCGTGAGCACGTCAAGGCGGGTGTGCCCATGATCGTGTTGGAAACGGCGTTGCCCATTAAATTTGCGGCCACCATCGTGGAAGCTTTGGGTCAAGAGCCCACGCGTCCGGCCAAGTTTGAAGGCATCGAAGCCTTGCCCAAACGCGTGCATGTGATGCAGGCCGATGTGGCTCAAATCAAGGCCTACATCGCTCAGCACTGCGACCGCGCATGAAGGTCGTCGCCTTTGCCGGCTATTCCGGCTCAGGAAAAACCACCTTGGTGGAGCAACTCATTGGTTGCTTGCGCATGCGTGGGTTGCGCGTTTCTGTGGTGAAGCACGCACACCACAACTTTGACATCGACAGGCCAGGCAAAGACAGCTGGCGCCACAGCGAGGCTGGCGCGTTTGAAGTGCTGGTGGCCTCCAACCAACGCTTGGTGCTGCAGCGCCAGTTTGAGCAACCTGCACAGCTCTCGGTTCACCACCTGTTGGCCGAGGTGTATGACGGTGTGGATTGGGTGCTGGTTGAAGGTTTTAAACGCAGCGATTTGCTCAAAGTCGAGGTGTGGCGCAAGGCCTCCGAGCAGCCTGTGCGCTACCCTGAGGATGACTTTGTGGTGGCAATTGCCACCGATTCACCTCAAGACCTGCCTGAGGCTACCCAACGTCCGGTGCTTGATTTGAATGACCCCTACGCCATCGCCGATTGGTTGGTGGCGAATGAAGACCGCTTTGACTACACCCCGCCGTTGCTATGACCCGTCCTGCTTTGCTTTCGCTTGATGAGGCGTTGCCCCAGTTGTTGGCGCAAGCCCATGCCTTGACTGCGCGGCAATCGGTTTCCACCTTCGACGCCGATGGCCGTGTGCTGGCGCAAGATGTGGTGTCGGCGTTGCAGGTGCCACCGCAAGACAACAGCTCGATGGATGGCTATGCCGTGCGTGCTTCTGATTGCGCGCAAGCGGGGGCCGTGTTGCGTGTGACGCAACGCATTCCTGCGGGCACACACGGGACGCTGTTGAACACGGGCGAAGCCGCACGCATTTTCACAGGTGCTCCCATTCCACCCGGCGCAGATGCCGTGGTCATGCAAGAGGATTGCGACGCGCTGGAAGGCGAGCAAGTCAAGGTGCGCAAAGCCGTGCCAGCAGGGCAATGGATTCGTCGCTCAGGCGAAGACGTCACACGCGGCGCCACTGTGTTGACCCAAGGCACACGCCTGACGCCCGCAGAGTTAGGCTTGGCAGCCAGCATTGGGTTGGCCCAACTGCAGGTGGCAGCGCGCCCTCGTGTGGCGTTGTTTTCTACCGGTGACGAACTCGTCATGCCCGGTGATGTGGCCCCAGAGGCGATGCCACCCGGTGCGATTTACAACTCCAATCGCTTTTTCTTACGTGCTATGTTGCAGCGCTTGGGGTGTGAGGTCACCGACCTCGGCATCGTGCCCGACCAACGCGACGCCACCATCGCTGCCTTGCGTGACGCTGCACAGCGCCACGATTTGATTTTGACCAGCGGTGGCGTATCTGTGGGGGAGGAAGACCACATCAAACCTGCGGTGGAACACCTGGGTGAGTTGAATTTGTGGCAGTTGGCCATCAAGCCTGGCAAACCGTTTGCCTACGGCAAGGTCAAGCGTGAAGGTCAGGCGTCCGCCTGTCATTTCATGGGCTTGCCGGGTAACCCGGTGTCGAGCTTTGTGACGTTTTTGTTGCTGGTGCGTCCGTTTGTGTTGGCTTTGCAAGGCGTGACGCACACAGACGTGGTGCGTACCGAGATGACGGCACGTTTCGATTGGCCACGTGCCGACAAGCGACGTGAGTTTTTGCGCGTCAAACGCAACCCCGAAGGTGGACTCGATTTGTTTCCCAATCAAAGCTCAGGCGTGCTGACCTCGGCTGTGTGGGGTGACGGGGTGGTGGATAACCCAGCTGGGCAAACCATCGCCAAAGGCGATACCGTTCGCTTTATTTCCTTTGCGGAGTGGCTGGCATGAGCGCGATCCATCAGATACACCTGAAATACTTTGCTTCGATTCGCGAAGCCATTGGCCAAGGCGACGAACGCGTGCAAACGCAGGCGGCGACATTGCATGCGTTGCGTGACGAGCTGATTGCCCGTGGCGGTGCTTATGCCGAGGTGTTGGCCCACGGGCGCGCTGTGCGCATGGCCTTGAACCAAGCCGTGTGTGACGACACCGTTGCGCTGAGCGATGGCTGTGAAGTGGCATTTTTTCCGCCCGTCACGGGTGGTTAAGCACGGAGTCATCGATGGCCTACACCGACAGCAACCAAACCCAACACGATGATGTCAGCCAAGAGCTGGCTGCCTTCCGTGCTGG
>JBPCSU010000273.1:0-2591 GCA_051006815.1 Limnohabitans sp. | reverse complement strand
GCGCGTCAAGATTGAGTACGTTGACTCCGAATTCATCACGCCTGAGAACGTGAGCCAACTCAGCAAATTCGACGCCATCTTGGTCCCCGGTGGCTTTGGTATTCGCGGCGTCGAAGGCAAGATTTCTTCCGCGCAATATGCACGCGAAAACAAAGTGCCTTACCTTGGCATCTGCTTGGGCATGCAAGTGGCCACCATCGAATACGCCCGCCACATGGCAGGCCTGAAAGACGCCAACAGCACCGAGTTTGTGCCCGATGGTCCCAACCCCGTCATCGCTCTGATCAACGAGTGGAAAGACGCGGATGGCAGCATCCAAACACGTACCGCCAACTCCAACCTCGGCGGCACCATGCGTTTGGGCGCACAAAGCTCTGACGTCGCCCCCGGCACCTTGGCCCACCAAATTTATGGCGACGTGGTAACCGAGCGCCACCGCCACCGCTACGAAGCCAACGTGAACTACTTGGACACCTTGCGCAAAGCCGGTCTGGTGATTTCGGCACTGACACAGCGTGAGCAATTGACGGAAATCGTTGAGTTGCCACAAACCGTGCACCCTTGGTACATGGGCGTGCAGTTCCACCCCGAATTCAAGTCCACCCCCTGGGATGGTCACCCGCTGTTCAACGCATTCGTCAAGGCGGCGCTTGACCATAAGGCCAAGGCCTAACACCACCACTCACAGGACGCTCCATGAAACTTTGCGGATTTGACGTTGGCCTGAACCACCCCTTCTTTTTGATTGCAGGCACCTGCTCCATCGAAGGTTTGGAAATGTCAATCGACGTGGCTGGCCAACTCAAGGAAATCTGCTCGGGCTTGGGCATTCCCCTGATCTACAAAGGCTCGTTCGACAAAGCCAACCGCTCATCGGGCAACACCACGCGCGGTGTCGGTATCGACGCGGGTTTGAAAATCTTGGACGAAGTGCGTCGCCAACTCCATGTCCCCATCCTCACCGATGTGCACGACGAATCCCAAGTCAAAACCGTGGCCAGCGTGGTCGATGTGTTGCAAACCCCAGCCTTCCTGTGCCGCCAAACCGATTTCATCCGAGCCGTGGCGCTATCGGGCAAACCTGTCAACATCAAGAAAGGCCAATTTTTGGCCCCTTGGGACATGAAGAACGTCATCGACAAAGCACGTTCTGCCGCGCATGAGGTAGGTTTGCCAGAAGACAACTTCTTGGCCTGCGAACGGGGCGTGAGCTTTGGCTACAACAACCTGGTGGCTGACATGGTCAGCTTGGCTGAGATGCGCAAGTCAGGCGCACCGGTGGTGTTCGATGTGACGCACTCGGTGCAAAAACCCGGCGGCCAAGGCACCAGCAGTGGCGGTGCCCGTGAGATGGTGCCTGTGTTGGCACGCGCAGGCGTAGCGGCAGGCGTCGCCGGCTTGTTTATGGAAACCCATCCCTGCCCGGCAGACGCTTGGTCGGATGGCCCCAATGCGGTGCCACTGGGCAAAATGAAAGCCTTGCTCGAGACCTTGGTGGAACTCGATGCCGTGACTAAAAAACACCCTTTCTTGGAAAACAACTTTGAAGCCTGAGTGCCAAGCACACAGCCTGCAACAATTTTAAAAACTTGATTTAGGAAAACACAAATGAGCGCTATCGTCGACATCGTCGCCCGTGAAATTTTGGACAGCCGTGGCAACCCCACCGTCGAATGTGATGTGTTGTTGGAGTCTGGCACCATGGGTCGTGCCGCTGTGCCCTCCGGTGCCTCCACCGGCAGCCGTGAAGCCATTGAGTTGCGCGACGGCGACAAGAGCCGCTACCTCGGCAAAGGTGTGTTGAAAGCCGTGGAGCACATCAACACCGAAATTTCCGAAGCAGTGTTGGGCTTGGATGCTTCCGAGCAAGCCTTTCTTGACAAAACGTTGATCGACCTCGACGGCACCGACAACAAGAGCCGCTTGGGCGCCAACGCCTTGTTGGCCGTGTCCATGGCGGTGGCACGCGCTGCGGCTGAAGAATCTGGCTTGCCTTTGTACCGCTACTTCGGCGGCATGAATGGCAACCAATTGCCTGTGCCCATGATGAACGTCATCAATGGTGGCGCACATGCCAACAACAACTTGGACTTGCAAGAGTTCATGATCATCCCCGTGGGCGCCCCCACCTTCCGCGAAGCCGTGCGTTACGGCGCGGAAGTGTTCCACGCATTGAAGAAAATCATCCACGACAAAGGCATGAGCATTGCCGTGGGCGACGAAGGTGGTTTTGCCCCCAACGTCACCAGCCACGAAGCCGCCATCCAAATGATCTTGGACGCGATTGCCGCTGCAGGCTACACCGCTGGCGAGCAAATCGCCATCGGTTTGGACTGCGCGGCCAGCGAGTTCTACAAAGACGGCAAGTACCACCTGTCTGGCGAAGGTTTGCAATTGACGGCTCAGCAATGGACCGACATGCTTGCCACTTGGTGCGACAAGTACCCCATCATCAGCATCGAAGACGGCATGGCCGAGAACGACTGGGACGGCTGGAAAGTGTTGACTGACCGCTTGGCCAAGAAAGTGCAAATCGTGGGTGACGACTTGTTCGTGACCAACACCAAGATCTTCAAAGAAGGCATCGACAA
>JBPCSU010000272.1:0-3801 GCA_051006815.1 Limnohabitans sp. | reverse complement strand
GCGCCGTCTTTGGCGAGTGTGTCGGCATATACATCGGCGTTGGCCAACACCACGGGGGACACCTTGGCTTCAAAGCGGTGGCCTTGCGTACTGTTGCCAGCGGTGAGGCCCAAGGCTTTAACCGGCACCACGGTGTTGCCATGCAAAGCGATCAAGCTATGCGCAGGACGCACAAAGTTCACGCTACTCCAGCCTGGCAATTCACAATCGGTTTCGAGCTGGTAGCTCATCACTTTCGGGATGGGCAATTTGGCAATGGCTTCGTTCAGAGCTTTTTGCAAACCATCGGCCAAGCTCGCGCCTTTGACAATGCTGTCGTAGAACAAGGCTTCGGCTTTGCCATCGGGGGCGCGTTTGAGTTGCGCCACAGCCTCGGGGCCTGCGCCCAAGGCTTGCAGTTTTTTCAACAACGCAGGGGTGGCGTTGCCACTGGCGTCCAAGCCCACGCTGACGGGCATGAGTTTTTGTTGCACCGCTTTGTCGGCTGCTTGCGCAGACACCGCCGTGATGTGTGCCGCCAAACGACGGGGTGACGCGTAGGCCGTGACCACAGAGTTGTCCGCGGTGAGGCCTTGTGCTTTGAGCTGTTCAAACAGCACGTTTGAAAAAGCGTCGCCCAACTTTTGCAACGCTTTGGGAGGCAGCTCTTCCACGAAGAGTTCGATGAGTAGGTTGTGTGTCGTCATGTTCTT
Source organism: Limnohabitans sp. (assembly GCA_051006815.1). GTDB lineage: Bacteria > Pseudomonadota > Gammaproteobacteria > Burkholderiales > Burkholderiaceae_C > Limnohabitans. The sequence continues at coordinate 3,109 of JBPCSU010000272.1, read as the reverse complement.
GTGTCCTACGCTCAAGCGGTCTTCTTCGGAATTTGGTCGACCCACTCGCGCGGGGCCATGGGGAAGCCCAAACGTTCGCGGCTTTCGTAATAGCTTTGCGCCACAGCGCGTGCCAAGTTACGAATGCGGCCGATGTAGGCGGCACGCTCGGTCACACTGATGGCGCCACGCGCATCCAGCAAGTTGAAGGTGTGCGCGGCTTTGAGCACTTGCTCGTAGGCGGGCAAGGCGAGTTGGGCGCCCATCAAATGTTGGGCTTGCTTTTCGTGCGCACCAAAGGCGGTGAACAAGAACTCGGCATCGCTGTGCTCGAAGTTGTAGGTGGATTGCTCGACCTCGTTTTGTTTGTACACATCACCGTAGGTCAAGCCGTCGGTCCATTGCAGGTTGTAGACGTTGTCCACGCCTTGCAGGTACATGGCCAAGCGCTCTAAGCCGTAGGTGATTTCGCCGGTGATGGGTTTGCAGTCAATGCCGCCGACTTGTTGGAAGTAAGTGAACTGCGTGACTTCCATGCCGTTCAACCAAACCTCCCAGCCCAAGCCCCACGCGCCCAGAGTTGGGTTTTCCCAGTCGTCTTCCACAAAGCGAATGTCGTTTTTCTTCAGGTCAAAACCCAGTGCTTCGAGCGAGCCCAGGTACAGCTCCAAGATGTTGCTGGGTGCGGGCTTCAACACCACTTGGTATTGGTAGTAGTGCTGCAAGCGGTTGGGGTTCTCGCCGTAGCGGCCGTCTTTGGGGCGGCGGCTGGGTTGCACGTAGGCGGCCTTCCAAGGCTCGGGGCCCAAGGCGCGCAAGAACGTGGCGGTGTGTGAGGACCCCGCACCCACCTCCATGTCAATGGGTTGCAACAAGGCGCAGCCTTGCTCGGCCCAGTAGGACTGGAGTTTGAGAATGATTTGTTGAAAAGTCAGCATGCAACGAGGCCAGCTTGGCGCTGGCAAATTAAGCTGCAGGTCCATATGCCCGCAAACCTTAGATTTTACGGGCCGAACCGCCTCGGTCCGTGCCGACCGGCATGGGCCATTACCGCCACCACCAAGAGGGTCAGCAAGGCCAGTCCTGCCAACGGCCACAGCCCCCACACCGACACCCAACGTGCATACGGTGTGACGGGGCCGTGCACCCCCGTCACCTCCGCCGTCAAGGCCCCAGCCACGGCGCTGGGCAAGCGCTGCGTGACCTCGCCCTGCGCATTGATGATGGCCGTGGCGCCAGTGTTGGTGGCGCGCAGCATGGGACGCCCCAGTTCTAGCGCGCGCATGCGGGAAATGTGCAGGTGCTGGTCAATCGCTACCGTGTCACCAAACCACGCGATGTTGCTGAGGTTGACCAAGAGGGTGGGCGCTTGCGCGGGGTCGGCAAAACTGCGTGCCAACTCTTCACCAAACAAATCTTCGTAGCAAATGTTGGGGGCAATGCGCTCACCCTTGAAATGCAAGGTAGGTTGCGCCACCTCACCACGCGTGAAGTCGCCCAAGGGAATGTTGAGCAAACGCACAAACCATTGAAACAGCGGTGGCACAAATTCGCCAAAGGGCACCAAGTGGTGTTTGTCGTATTGGTAGGTAGCGGTAGAGGCCGGCGTGGCTTGCGGCATCAACCCCAAGGCCGAGTTGCTGTACTGGCGTTGTCCGTTGGCATGGTGCTGCAGCAACGGCATACAGATCAGGGCGGCTTGTGTGCCTTTTGAAAAACGCTGTTGCACGCCAGACCAATACCCATCGGGCAATTGCTCGGGAGGCATGGGCAGTGAGGTTTCGGGGGTGACCGTCAAATCGCTGGTGCTGCTCAGCAAGCCCTCGCGGTAATCACGCAGAGCACGCCCCACACCGCTCGCGCCAAACTTCAAGTCTTGCGGAATGTTGCCTTGCAACAACGTGACGCGCAGAGGCTGCGTGGGCGCGCTTGATGCTGTTGACGCGGTTTGGCTGGGCGATGTGAACCATGTCCAACCCAACGCCAACACCAGAACCGCCGCAATGCTCTGCGCGATCACACCGCGCGTCTTGGTGTATTGGCGCTGCGCCACCACTGCCATGGCCAAACCAGCAGACAACGCGCAGAGGCCGTAAACACCGACCCAGGGCGCCCAGTGGCGCATGAGGCTGTCCACATGCGCATAGCCGCCGGCGCCCCACGGGAAACCTGTCCACAGCGTGCCGCGCACCAACTCGGCCAGCATCCACACCGAAGCAAAGCTCACGCTGCGGGCCAGCACGCCCACTTGCAGGTGGCCGCACAAGCGGTGAAACAACGCACCTGCCGCGCCGTAAAACAACGCCAAACCCGCCGCCAGCAACCCCACCGCCGCCACCGCCAGCGGTGCTGCCAACTCGCCATAGGTGTGCAAGGAAATAAACAACCACCAGGTGCTGCCCGCCAGCCATGCAAACGCAAACACCCAGGCTTGGGCAAACGCGTGGCGCACAGAGTTGCTGCGGTCAAGTGCCGCAGCCAACACAGCCAAGCTGGCACATTGCAACCCACCGAGTGGCACGCCCCGCCACGCGCCCTCGAAGGGCCACGCCAAAGACAAGGCCTGCGCCAGCCCTGCAACAACCAGCAACGTGGTCATGCCTATGGAGAGGGGCCAGCGACGCATGGGTTATTGCGGCGCTTTGTCTGTGGGTGCGGGGTACACCTTGAACCACTTCACCGCACCCCCACGGGTGTGCAGCACCTCGAAGCGCAGCTTGTTGATTTCAAAGTGCTCGCCCCTGCGTGGCACATGGCCCATGGCATGGGCGATGAAACCACCAATGGTGTCGAAGTGCGTGTCGTCGTTTTCTTCGGCCGCGTTCACTTCGAGGTGGGTGCCAAAGGCTTCGCCCACACGCTCCAGCGAGGCATCGCCGCTGACACGGTAGGTGCGGTCGGCCAGGGCAAAAATGTCGCCCACGTCTTCTTGGCTGTCGAACTCGTCTTCAATGTCGCCGACGATTTGTTCCAGCACATCTTCAATGGTGATCAGGCCTGCGATGCGGCCAAACTCGTCCACCACCAAGGCCATGTGGTTGCGCGTGTTTCTGAATTCGCGCAGCAAGTCGTTCAGGCTTTTGCTTTCCGGCACAAACACCGGCGGACGCAACAGGGTGCGGATGTTGAG
>JBPCSU010000271.1:0-3296 GCA_051006815.1 Limnohabitans sp. | reverse complement strand
GATACGCGCTTTGTAGATGTTGTCGCGACGGCCCCAGCCGTTGTACACGCGCACCACGGCTTCGAGGTAGTTGATGATTTGGTTCCAGGGCAAGAACTCGCGAATCACCGAGCCCGTAATGGGCGTGCGGCCCATGCCACCGCCGACGTAAATTTTGAAGCCCACGTTGCCTTCGTCGTCGCGCAGCAAGCGCAGGCCAATGTCGTGCCATTCGATGGCCGCGCGGTCTTCGGCAGCGCCGGTGATGGCGATTTTGAATTTGCGGGGCAGGTAAGCAAACTCGGGGTGCAAGGTGCTCCACTGGCGCAGCACTTCGGCGTAGGGACGTGGATCGACTTCTTCGTCCACCGCAATGCCGGCGCGCTCGTCGCTGGTGATGTTGCGAATGCAGTTGCCGCTGGTCTGAATGCCGTGCAGGTTGACGCTGGCCAACAGGTCCATCACGTCGGCACTTTTGTCCAACGGAATCCAGTTGAATTGCACGTTTTGGCGGGTGGTGAAGTGGCCGCAGTTGGTGACCAAGCTCGGGGCTTCAATGCCACCAATTTTGTCTTGTGTGCTTTGTGCCCGTTCGATCAGTTCAGCCGAAGGGGTGTCGTAGTCGCGAGCGATTTGCGCTAACACACGCAACTGTGCGCTGTTGAGTTCACCGTAAGGCACGGCCACGCGCAGCATGGGGGCGTAGCGTTGGACGTACCAACCGTTTTGCAAACGCAGCGGGCGGAACTCGTCATCCCCCAATTTGCCAGCCAGGTTGCGGGTGAGCTGGTCGCGGTACTGCGCCGCACGGGCTTTGACAAACTCTTGATCGAAGGCGGTGTATTGATACATCTAAGAACTCAAACGAAAAATTAAGCGAAAACCAATTTGCTGCCAGCCCAAGCCAGCAACACAGAAAGAATGGAACGAATGACGCGCTCGGGCGTTTTGTGCATCAAGCGGGAACCCACCCAAATGCCAGGCAACGAGCCAGCCAGCAACAAGCCCAACAAGGGCCAATCGACCGACCCCAACGAGGCGTGACCCAAGCCCGCAGTCAGCGTCAAAGGCACGGCATAGGCAATGTCAGCCGCCACGATACGAGACAGCGGCAGCTGCGGGTACAGGATCATAAGCACCGTCACGCCAATGGCGCCGGCACCCACGGAGGTCAGAGTCACCAAGGTACCAATGACGGCGCCAAATAAAATGGGCAAGGCCCAGTGGCGGGGCTGGGTGGCTTGGTCAAAGTTTTCTTCGGCCAGCACCACCGGGGTTTGTTTGCCACGAATCACTTTGAACAGCATGGCGCAGGCGGTCAGCAACAAGGCCAGACCCAGGGTGAAGGTCATCACGCGTTGCACCTCGGGGGCCGAAGGCCCCACGGTGTGCAGCACCCACAGTGTCAGGCCCGAGGCGGGCAGGCTGCCGGCACACAGCGACAGCACCACGCGCCAAGGCACCAAGCGCTGGCGCGCAAAGCTGAAGGTGCCGCCGGCTTTGGTGAAGGCGGCGAACAGCAAATCGGTGCCCACGGCCAAATAAGGTTTGATGCCGAAGAAAAAAATCAAAATCGGCGTCATCAATGAGCCGCCGCCGACCCCCGTCAGGCCGACGATCAGCCCAACAAAAAAGCCCGCGAATACGAAACCAAAATCTTGCATGGCGTGGACTGTAGGTGTTCTTTATGCCAAAACAAACGATTTCTTAGTTCTACATATATGCCAGATTGGAATAAGGGTTTTTCAGAGGCGTAGGACGTAAGCAAAACGCAGGAACTGTTGCGCTAAAGTCCCATGGATAATGTCGGCTTCGTGTGAGCGGTTAAGCACCGTGCATCACAAGAAAACAGTATTTCTTTCACCCTATCCCAACAAAGAATGAGACCCGAGCAATGGCTGCTGAAAAATCCCAAATCGTTTACACCCTGACTGATGAAGCCCCCTTGTTGGCAACGGCGTCGTTTCTGCCCATCATCCGTACGTTTGCTGCACCAGCAGGCATCGATGTGGTGTCGAGCGACATTTCTGTGGCAACCCGTATCTTGGGTGAGTTTTCGGATCTGCTGCCAGAAGCACAACGCGTGACGCACAACCTGTCTGAGTTGGGCAAGCTGACCTTGAAGCCAGAAGCCAACATCATCAAGTTGCCCAACATCAGCGCCTCTGTGGGCCAATTGACTGCCGCCATCAAAGAGTTGCAGTCCAAAGGCTACGCCTTGCCTGACTACCCAGAGTCTCCCAAAACGGAAGAAGAAAAAGCCATCAAAGCCCGCTATGCCAAGTGCACGGGCTCGGCCGTGAACCCTGTGCTGCGTGAAGGCAACTCAGACCGCCGCGCCCCCCGCGCTGTGAAAGAGTACGCACGCAAAAACCCACACAGCATGGCCGAGTGGAGCCAAGCCTCACGTTCACACGTGTCGCACATGCACCATGGCGACTTCTACCATGGCGAAAAATCACTCACCTTGGACAAAGCCCGTGACGTCAAGATGGAGCTGATCACCAAGAGCGGCAAAACCATTCTGTTGAAGCCCAAAGTTTCTTTGCTCGACAAAGAAATCATCGACAGCATGTTCATGAGCAAAAAGGCCTTGGTCGAGTTCTATGAAAAAGAAATCGAAGATGCACACAAGACCGGCGTGATGTTCTCGTTGCACGTCAAAGCCACCATGATGAAGGTGTCTCACCCCATCGTGTTCGGCCACTGCGTGAAGATTTTCTACAAAGAAGCGTTTGCCAAGCACGGCGCGTTGTTCGACGAACTCGGCGTGAACGTGAACAACGGCATGGCCAACTTGTACGAAAAGATTGCGACCTTGCCCCAATCCAAGCAAGAAGAAATCAAACGCGACTTGCACGCCTGCCACGAGCACCGTCCTGAATTGGCGATGGTGGACTCGGCCAAAGGCATTACCAACTTCCACTCACCCAACGACATCATCGTGGACGCTTCTATGCCCGCCATGATCCGCAACGGCGGCAAGATGTGGGGCGCCGATGGCCGCTTGAAGGACACCAAGGCAGTGATGCCTGAGTCGACCTTTGCCCGTATCTACCAAGAGATGATCAACTTCTGCAAGTGGCACGGCAACTTCGATCCCAAGACCATGGGCACTGTGCCTAACGTGGGCTTGATGGCGCAACAAGCTGAAGAATACTGTTCACACGACAAGACGTTTGAAATCCAAGAAGACGGCGTTGCCAACATCACCGACCTCGAAACAGGCGAAGTGTTGCTCAGCCAAGAAGTGGAAACTGGCGACATCTGGCGCATGTGCCAGGTCAAAGACGCAGCGATCCGCGACTGGGTCAAGC
>JBPCSU010000270.1:0-11150 GCA_051006815.1 Limnohabitans sp. | reverse complement strand
CGAGGGCTTTGACCGTTTGAACACAGGTGAGGCCATGCGCGATTTGATTGTGTTCGATTAAAAAAAGAGGAGACAACCATGAAACGATTGGCAAAAGCATTGTTGCTAACGGCACTGGCCGCCGCAGGCGTGGCTCAAGCGCAAGCCCCCACCGCTGCGCAAGTGAGCGCCTATCCTGATAAAGCGGTGAACTTGGTGATCCCCTTTGCCGTCGGTGGTCCCACCGACGTGGTGGCGCGCATGATGGCCATCCCGATGGGTAAATCCTTGGGCCAGTCGGTGATTGTGGAAAACGCAGTGGGCGCCGGTGGCACGATTGGGTCCACCAAAGTGGCGCGTGCGGCACCCAATGGGTACACCGTGTTGTTGCACCACATGGGCATGTCGACGGCGCCTGCGTTGTACAACAAACTCAATTTCGATCCGCTGGCTGATTTTGAATACATTGGCCAAGTGCTCGATGTGCCGATGACCTTGCTGGCGCGCAAAGATTTGCCGGCCAACAACTTGCAAGAGCTGATTGCGTACATCAAAGCCAACGAACAAAAGGTGTCTTTGGCCGATGCCGGTTTAGGTGCTGTGTCCAACTTGTGCGGCTTGATGTTCAAAAGCGCCATTGGTGTGAACATCAACACCATTCCCTACAAAGGCACAGGCCCTGCGATGAACGATTTGCTCGGGGGACAAGTCGACATTTTGTGTGACCAAACCACCCAGACGGTGCCCATGATCAAAGACGGTCGTGTCAAGGTGTTTGGCGTGACCACCTTGAAACGCTTGCCTGCTTTGCCCAATGTCCCCACATTGGATGAGCAAGGATTGAAAGGCTTTGAAGTGAAGGTGTGGCACGGCATGTATGCGCCCAAAGGGACGCCTGCTCCGATTCTGAAAAAGCTCAACACGGCGTTGCGTGCCGCCATGGCAGACCCTGTGGTGAAACAACGCATGGCCGATTTGAGTTCAGATATTCCAGCCGCAGACAAAATGACGGCAGAGGGTTTGAGAGACCATCTGAAATTGGAAATCAACAAATGGGGACCCATCATCCGCAAAGCGGGTGTCTCGGCGGATTAAGGACGAGGTGTTTTGGGCTTGAAGCTACAAAACTCAGTCACACCACACTGCCAGCACAGTGGTTTGCGTGCTTGGCATACATAGCGCCCGTGCAGGATGAGCCAGTGGTGCGCATCTACCAAATAGGCTGGAGGGATGCGCTTCATCAGTTGCATCTCTACGGCCAGCGGTGTTTTGCCCGGCGCCAAACCCGTGCGGTTGCCAACGCGGAAGATGTGCGTGTCCACTGCCATGGTGGCTTCGCCAAAGGCCACGTTCAACACCACGTTGGCAGTTTTGCGGCCCACGCCGGGCAGGGCTTCGAGTGCCTCACGCGTGCGTGGCACAACGCCGCCATGTTGTTCCACCAAGATACGACAGGTCTCCATCAGGTGCTTGGCTTTGCTGTGGTACAGCCCAATGGTCTTGATGTAGTGCTCAAGCCCGTCTAAGCCTAAATCCAAAATTTGTTGTGGCGTGTGGGCCACTGGAAACAAGCGGCGCGTGGCCTTGTTCACGCCCACATCGGTGGCTTGTGCGCTCAGCAGCACAGCGGTCAGTAGCTCGAACACGCTGGTATATTCCAACTCCGTATTGGGCTGCGGATTGGCTGCTTTCAGCGTCGCGAAAAAAGGCTCAATGTGCTGTGTTTTCATACGTCAATTATTCACCACCATGTCCACCACCATGCAGTTTGCCGACCGCCTCAACAACGTTGAAACCTCTGCCATTCGTGAACTGTTCAAGCTGCTGGGCAAGCCCGGCATCATCAGCTTTGCGGGGGGCTTCCCCGACAGTGCCATGTTTGATGTGGAAGGCATCCGCGAAGCCAGCAGCCGCGCCCTGACCGAAGAGCCCGGCGCCGCCCTGCAATACGGCGCAACCGAGGGCTACAACCCGTTGCGTGAGCAGCTGGCTGCGTTCATGGCCAGCAAAGGCGTGAAGGGCTTGTCTGCTGATGGACTGATCGTCACCACCGGCAGTCAGCAAGGCCTGGACTTGATTGCCAAGACCTTGCTCAACCCCGGTGATGTGGCTTTGGTGGAAGGGCCGACCTTTTTGGCCACCATCCAATGCTTCCGTTTGTACGGCCCACACGTGGTGGGCGTGCCCATTGACGCGCACGGCGTGCAAGTGGACAAGCTGGAAGAAATGATCGTGCAACATAAACCGAAGCTGGTGTATCTGATTCCCACCTTCGGCAACCCCAGTGGCGCCACCCTCAGCTTAGAACGCCGTCGCCGCGTGTTGGAACTCGCGGCGAAATACAAAAACGTGGTGGTCGAAGACGATCCCTATGGCGACTTGTACTTTGGCGATGCACCGCCCCCCTCGTTGCTCGCATTGAGTGACAGCGTGCCGGGCAGCCGCGAGTGGTTGATTCACTGTGGCTCGCTGAGCAAAGTGTTGTCGCCAGGTTTGCGCGTGGGCTGGATGATTGCTCCGCCCGAGTTGTTGGCACGCGCCACCATGTGCAAGCAGTTCAGCGATGCCCATACATCCACCTTTGCGCAAGCCACGGCGGCCTATTACCTGAAAGCAGGGCGCATGCCTGCCACCTTGGCGCATGTGCGCAGCGTGTACGCCGAGCGTGCCAACGCCATGGGCGATGCCTTGAAGCGCGAACTGGGCGATGCGTTGACCTTCACCCAACCCCAAGGCGGTTTGTTTTTCTGGGCCAACCTCACCGGCGCGGGTGGCAAAGTGAAAGACGGCAGCGAATTGGCCAAACGCGCGATTGAAAAAGGCGTGGCCTTTGTGCCAGGTGCCCCGTTCTTCGCGAGCCACCCCGACACCACGGCCATTCGTTTGAGCTTTGCCACCGCAGACGTGGCCAAGATTCAAGAAGGCATTGCGCGATTGGGTCAAGCGCTGTGATGTCGGTGTGAGGGTCAACGACACCACCTTCCGCACGCAGAGAACCTTGCCGTTCTCGCCCCAAGCGGTCTACAACGCATTTGCTTCGGCCGAGGCCTTGGCGGCTTGGTGGGGGCCAGACGGTTTCACCAATGAATTTGAACGTTTCGAATTCAAGGTGGGCGGACGTTGGCTGTTCGTCATGGTGGGGCCGGAGGGGGCGCGTTACCCCAATCAAAACATATTTGTTGAACTGGCGCCCGCGTCACGCGTTGTGATTCGACACGATGGCGAACCCTTTTTCACGTTGACAGTTCAGCTCAGCCCCACGGAAGGTGGCACGCACGTGGTGTGGGAACAGGTGTTCGATGACGCGACTGTCGCCCAGGCGGTTCAAGCGGTGGTGGAGCCCGCCAACGAGCAAAACCTGAACCGCTTGACACGCGTGCTTGCGTCGACGATCAATCCGCCTTAAAGCCCGTGGCTGCCACTGCCTTGCCCCAGGTGACGGTGTCTGCCGCGATGATGCGGGCGAACTCCTCACGGTTGGTGCCGGTCACGCGAAAGCCTGACTCTTCGAGCTTGGCTTTGGTGTCGGCTGACTTGACGGCCTTTTGCACATCTGCGCTCAGCTTGGCCTGAATGTCCGCAGGCACCTTGGATGGCGCCACGATGCCAAACCAAGAAGAAAACTCCAGGTTGCTGTAGCCCTGTTCCTTGATGGTGGGCACATCGGGCAGGGCACCTGTGCGTGTGGCACCGGTGCTGCCCAAGGCCACCAATTTGCCCGCTTTCACATTGGGTGCCGCTAGGCCGACGCTGGCGAACACGCCTTGCACATCACCACTGAACAACCCACCCAGCGCATCGGCGGTGCTCTTGTAGTGCACGGCTTCAGGCTTGAGCTTGACCGCATCGCCAAACATGAATGCGCCAAAGTGCCCTGGCGTACCGGCGCCAAAGGTGGCCATGAACAGACCTTTTTGTTGCTGTGTCCAGCCCACAAATTCCTTCACGGTTTTGGCCGGCAGTTTTTGCGGGTTGACCAACAACACAAAGTCGGCGCTGACCACTTGGCTGATGGGGGCGAAGTCTTTGGCTGGGTCATAGGGGAGCTTGTTGTAGCTGCTGGGCGCGATGCTCAGCTGGCCGGTTTCGCCCAACATCAAGGTGTAGCCATCGGGGGCGGCACGCGCAGCTTCGCTGGCGGCAATCAAGCCGCCGGCACCCGGTTTGTTGTCCACGATGACACCCATGTTGTTCCAACCCTCAGAGAGCTTCTGTGCCACCAAGCGCGCCACGATGTCGGGGCCTGTGCCGGCAGGAAAGCCCACAATGATTCTGACGGGGCGTGTGGGGTAGTTGGGCTCCGCGGCTGCGCCCATGCTGGCGCCGAGTGCGGCCAAACCCATGCCGATGACCAGGCTGCGGCGTGCAAATTGTTTTTTCATGTGTGTCTCCTCAGTGGGTGGTTTGTTTTAGAAAAAGGGGGAGGTCAGCAGACTTCGAAGAAGCGCATGACCACACGGTCTGGGTGGCGCGCCCCCGTGCCGATGAACAAACGCTCGCTGATCCAAGACAGGGCTGTCGACGAAGTTTCAAAGCGTGGTGTGCAGCGGAAGTAAACCGATTCGGGGCTCACCGGTTCGCCTTTGATCAGTTTGGCCATGACTTCGGGAGACGCCGTGCGCACAGCGTGGTTTTGTAAGTAGATCAAATCACCGGCATCGGTTTCGAGCACATAGCGCGCATCGAGTTCGGCCATTTGGTCTGTGACGATCAATTGGAAATCGGCGCCGCCTGGCAACACACGGGCTGTCCAGCCATTGCCGCTGACGGTGCCACCCAAAATGGGGATGAGTCGACGGGTGCCGTGCAGGGTTTGGCCCACTTCAATTGGCTTGGCGACCTCGACGGACAAATCGGCGAAAAACTTGAGTTCAGGTACAGGAAGTTGCGTCATGGCCAGAGGGTAACTCAATGCTCGCCGGTAGGTGTCACCACGGTGTCCCTGCGCGTTCGCAGAAAGAAAAAAGGCTGCTCATGAGCAGCCTTTTGATCGAGCGTGTGAAGGGTTTAGCCTGTGATGGCCTGATAGGCCGAGGCATCCATCAGCCCTTCCAACTCAGTTGCATGGCTGAGCTTGACTCGGTAAAACCAGCCTGCACCCTCGGGGTCGCTGTTGGCCAGCGAGGGGTCGGCACGGAGCGCCTCATTGGTTTCCAAAATTTCCACACTCGCGGGCATGTGCACATCGGCGGCGGCTTTGACCGACTCCACCACCCCGGCCACGGTGCCCTGTGCAAAGGTGCTGCCCACTTCAGCGAAGTCCACAAACACAATGTCGCCCAGCGTGTCTTGCGCGTGTTGGGTGATGCCCACCAGTGCGGTGTCGCCTTCTTGGCGCACCCAGGTATGTTCTGCGTGATATTTGTTCATAGGGTTTACATGCCGCTGTAGTTGGGGCCGCCACCGCCTTCAGGCGTGACCCAGACGATGTTTTGGGTCGGGTCTTTGATGTCGCAAGTCTTGCAGTGCACGCAGTTTTGCGCGTTGATTTGCAAGCGGTCGCTGTTGTCGTCGTTCTTCACAAACTCGTACACACCGGCGGGGCAGTAGCGGCTCTCAGGGCCTGCGTATTTGGCGAGGTTGATGGCCACGGGCACGGAGGCGTCTTTGAGCGTCAAGTGCGCGGGTTGGTTTTCTTCGTGGTTGGTGTTGCTGATGAACACGCTGCTCAATCGGTCAAACGTGAGCTTGCCGTCGGGCTTGGGGTAGTTGATGGGGGTGTGCTGCGCCGCAGGTTCCAAGTTCACATGGTCAGGCTGGGTGCCATGCAGTGTCCAAGGTGGGGTGTTGATGCCGAGTTTGGGCAACAGCCATTGCTCGATGCCGGTCATCAGCATGCCCACCAGCTTGCCTTTCTTGAACCACAGCTTGAAGTTGCGTGACGGGTTCAACTCGGCACTGAGCCAGCTCTACTCAAACGCGGCAGGGTAGGCGCTCAGTTCGTCATGGGCGCGGCCTGCGACCACGGCGTCAAAGGCGGCATCGGCGACCAGCATGCCGCTCTTGATGGCGGCGTGGCTGCCTTTGATGCGAGCCGCGTTCAAGTAGCCCGCGTCGCAACCAATCAGTGCGCCACCAGGGAACACAGTTTTGGGCAAGGCCTGTGGTGTGCCGTTGTTGATGGCACGTGCGCCGTAGCCAATGCGCTTGGCGCCCTCGAGGTGGGCAGCAATGGCTGGGTGTGTTTTCCAGCGTTGCATTTCTTCAAACGGGCTGAGCCATGGGTTTTTGTAGTCGAGACCGAGCACAAAACCGAGGGTGACTTTGTTGTCTTCGAGGTGGTACAAAAAGCCGCCGCCAAAGGCGTCGTCTTGCATGGGCCAACCCGAGGTGTGCACCACCAAACCGGGTTTGGCTTTGGCGGGATCGACTTCCCAAAGTTCTTTGATACCGATGGCGTAAGACTGTGGGTCACGGCCTTGCGCCAAGTTGTATTTGGCAATCACTTGCTTGCCCAAGTGGCCACGTGCGCCTTCGGCGAAGATGGTGTACTTGGCATGCAGCTCCATGCCGAGCTGGAAGTTGTCGGTGGGTTCACCGTCTTTGCCAATGCCGAGGTTGCCGGTGGCCACGCCTTTCACAGCGCCTTGTTCGTCGTACAGCACTTCAGCGGCGGTGAAGCCCGGGAAGATTTCCACGCCGATCGATTCCGCATGTGCGGCCATCCACTTCACCAAGTTGCTGAGCGACACCACATAGCAACCGTCGTTGTGCAGGTTGCGGGGCACCAGCCAATCAGGGGTGCGTGTGGCGCTGGATTCGTTCAGGAACAGCACATCGTCGCCGGTGACCGCTTGGTTCAACGGCGCGCCGAGTTCTTTCCAATTGGGAATGAGTTCGGTGATGGCCTTGGGGTCCATCACTGCGCCCGACAAAATGTGTGCGCCAGGCTCGGAGCCTTTTTCCAACACGACCACCGACACATCGTTGCCTTTTTCAGCCGCCAGTTGTTTGATGCGGATGGCTGTGGCCAAACCACCGGGGCCACCGCCGACGACGACGACGTCGTATTCCATGGCTTCACGTGGGCCGAACTGGGCGAGGATTTCTTCTTGTGTCATGCGTTTGTCTCATGCGGTTGTCAGAGTTGGGACACATTTTAGGGGCAGTGTTAGACACCCTTGTCATAATGAAATAACACAACACAGCAGGAGGCCGGCATGGCATACAACTTGGATTTATCGGGACGCGTGGCCTTGGTCACAGGGGCTTCGAGTGGCTTGGGCGCCCAATTTGCCCGCACCCTCGCACGTGCCGGTGCGGCAGTGGTGCTGGCCAGTCGTCGTGAGGAGAAGTTGAAAGACTTGCGTGCCGAAATTGAATCAGAAGGAGGCGATGCGCATGTGGTGAGCTTGGACGTCACCAGCCTTGCCAGCATCAAATCGGCGGTGGCCCATGCTGAAACCGAGGTGGGCAGCATTGACATCTTGGTCAACAACTCGGGCGTCAGCAACACCCAGCGTGTGCAAGATGTGAGTGAGGACGACTTTGACTTCATCTTCAACACCAACGTGAAGGGCTCGTTCTTTGTGGCACAAGAGGTGGGCAAGCGCATGCTGGCACGTGCCAAAGGTGCGGCGCCTGGCACCTACACGGGCGGACGCATCATCAACATCGCATCGGTGGCAGGCCTGCGCGTGTTGCCGCAAATCGGCCCGTACTGCATGAGTAAGGCCGCCGTGATCCAAATGACCAAGGTGTTGGCCATGGAGTGGGGCCGCTTTGGCATCAACGTGAACGCGATTTGCCCGGGCTACATCGACACCGAAATCAACCACCACCATTGGCAAACCGAGCAAGGTCAAAAGTTGGTCAGCATGCTGCCGCGCAAACGCGTGGGGCAGCCCCATGACTTAGACGCCTTGCTGGTGTTGCTGGCCAGTGCGGAGAGTGGCTTTATCAATGGTTCCATCATGTCTGCGGACGACGGGTTTGCCATATGAGATACGAAATTCCAGAAGTCAAAAAACTCGTCTTCGAGATGAACATCCCCATCCGCTGGGGCGACATGGATGCCATGGGCCATGTCAACAACACCACGTATTTCCGTTACTTAGAAATTGCGCGCGTCGATTGGCTGAACCAATTCAACGCGGCACCGGGACCTGTGGGCGAGGGGCCGGTGATCGTGAATGCGTTTTGCAATTTCTACAAACAGCTCGAATACCCCGGCGATGTGTTGCTCAAGATGTACACCAGCGACCCTGCGCGCACCACGTTTGAGACCTGGGCCACGATGGAGCAAGCGGCCAACCCCGGCACGATTTACGCAGCCGGTGGTGCCACCCTGATTTGGGTGGACTTTCCCAAACAAAAAGCGGTCGACTTGCCTGGCTGGTTGCGCGAGATGGTCACGCCTTGAGGGGACTAGGCGCGGTGGCTTGATCAAGTTGAACCAACCAATCCAGCGCCGCATCACGGCTGGTGCCGCACATCTCGGCAGAGGGTTGTAACCCTCCGCAAAACGCTGGCCGTTCGGGTTTGCCAAACACCGCACAACGCATGTCGGGCAGCAGCTGCACGCAGGGCACGCCCGCAGGTTTGCCGTGGGGCATGCCAGGCAAGGCGCTGGTGATGGACGGCGCGATGCAACAGGCACCGCAACCGCTGCGGCATTGCATTTACTTTTGCTTGGGCACGCGACCCATCAGATAAAACTCGGGGTTGGGCAGCATGTTGCTGAAGCTGGCGATGCGGTTGCTCAAACCGTAGAAGGCGGTGAGGGCCGCGATGTCCCAAATGTCTTCGTCATTGAAACCATGGGCATGCAGGGCGGTGAAGTCGGCATCGTTGATCAAGTCGCTGTGTTGGCAGACCTTCATGGCGAAGTCGAGCATGGCGCGTTGGCGGGGCGTGATGTCTGCCTTGCGGTAGTTCACGGCCACTTGATCCGCCACCAAAGGCTTTTTCTCGTAGATGCGCAAGATGGCGCCGTGCGCGACCACGCAATACAAACAGTTGTTGGCCGCGCTGGTGGTGGTGACGATCATTTCGCGGTCACCCTTGGTGAGGTTGCTGTCGCGGCCCACCGACTCGGGCACCATCAACGCATCGTGGTACGCAAAGAACGCGCGCCATTCAGCCGGGCGTCGGGCCAGGCCTAAAAACACATTGGGCACAAAACCCGCTTTTTCTTGCACCTCCAAAATTTTGGCGCGAATGTCTTCTGGTACATCTTTCAATTCGGGGTGGGGGTAGCGGCTCATACCAAGTCTCCAAGTGGGGTTTGTTGAGGCGATTATCCTTGGGGTTGATTGCATAGCGAGGAACCCCCATGACAGACAAGCACCCACATCCCACCGACGACGCATTTCAAAAAGGGCTGGCACAGCGCACCCGTGTGATGGGCCAACCTTTTGTCGACAAAGCCTTTGCAGGCGCCACCGATTTCACCTTGCCCATGCAACACCACATCACCCGCGCAGCGTGGGGCGACACTTGGCAACGCGGTGTGTTGGATTTGAAAACACGCAGCCTCATCACCGTGGCCATGCTGACGGCGTTGGGTAAATCGCACGAGCTCAAAGGCCATGTGCGCGGTGCGTTGAACAACGGCGCGACGAAAGAAGAACTGCAAGAAGTGTTGTTGCACGCCGCTATTTACTGCGGTGTGCCCACGGCGGTGGAAGGTTTTCGTGCAGCCGCAGAGGTGGTGGACGCGCCTGCGTCTTGATGCGTTTGTGTTGGGTCAACCTACCAGCAGCTTGTGTACCAAGTCCGCTGTGGTGGATGACTTGAACTTGCGCATCAAGCGAGCGCGGTAAATCTCCACCGTGCGGTGGCTGATGCCCAAGGCGCGGCCAATCTCTTTGGACGTCATGCCGTTCATCAAAAAGGCGGCCACCTCGCGTTCACGTGCGGTCAGCTCGGCACTCACGGGGCGGGTGGAACTGAGGTCTTCGAAACTCCAAATGCCGGCTTCATGAGGGGCCGCGCGGTTCAAAGCACGGCCCGTGACGTGACACCAAAACGGCTCGCCTTTGAAGCGGCCATCGATGCGCTTCATCACACGGTCGTCGGCGTACAAGCCTTTGGTGTTCAAGATGGGTTCAATGCGTGCGCCGGTGCGTTCGTATTCGTCGGCGCTGGGATAGAGCACCTCAAACGACTGACCGATCAGCTGCTCGCGGCTGGCGCCAAACATGTCGCACAGGCGTTGGTTGCAGTCCACCATGGTGCGGTTGCGTGACAGCACCAGCCCGATGGGTGCCAGGTCGAAGGCGAGGCGGTAGTCAATCATGGGACGGTCAGTCAGGGGTGAGTGCTTACGAAAAACTACGTATGGAATTACGTAGTATCGTAGCGCCACTCTGTTTCACTTTTTGGAGCATCCCTTGAACAAAGTTTTTCCTTCTGCTGCTGAAGCGCTCAAAGACATCGTGGCCGATGGCCAACTGATGGCTGTGGGTGGTTTTGGCCTGTGTGGCATTCCTGAAGCCCTGATTGACGCGTTGCGCGACAGTGGCGTGAAGGACTTGACCGTGGTCTCTAACAACGCGGGCGTTGATGGTTTTGGCTTGGGCAAGTTGCTCGAAACACGCCAAATCAAAAAAATGATTTCCAGCTACGTGGGCGAGAACAAAGAGTTTGAACGCCAATACTTGGCCGGTGAGCTTGAGCTTGAATTCACTCCCCAAGGCACCTTGGCTGAAAAGCTGCGTGCCGGTGGTGCTGGCATTCCTGCGTTCTTTACCAAAACCGGTGTGGGCACTGTGGTGGCCGAAGGCAAAGAGCTGCGCGAATTCAATGGCGAAACCTATGTGATGGAGCACTCGTTGGTGCCTGAGGTGTCCTTGATCAAAGCCGACGTGGCCGATCGTTCTGGCAACTTGCGCTTCAACATGACGGCGCGCAACTTCAACCCCGCCGCCGCCACTGCTGGCAAGATTTGTGTGGTCGAAGTCGAGCGCATTGTGGCCACGGGCGAATTGGCGCCTGACGACATTCACTTGCCTGGCATCTACGTGCACCGCATCGTGCACAACCCCACGCCCGAGAAGCGCATTGAAAAGCGCACCACCCGCGACCGCAAATAAGGAACCCATCATGGCTTGGACTCAAGACGAAATGGCCGCACGTGCGGCAAGCGAACTGCAAGACGGTTTTTATGTGAACCTCGGTATTGGCATTCCCACCTTGGTGGCGAACCATGTGCCTGACCATGTCGAGGT
>JBPCSU010000269.1:0-8550 GCA_051006815.1 Limnohabitans sp. | reverse complement strand
GCTGGCATGAGCGCGATCCATCAGATACACCTGAAATACTTTGCTTCGATTCGCGAAGCCATTGGCCAAGGCGACGAACGCGTGCAAACCCAAGCGGCGACATTGCATGCGTTGCGTGACGAGCTGATTGCCCGTGGCGGTGCGTATGCCGAGGTGTTGGCCCACGGGCGCGCTGTGCGCATGGCCTTGAACCAAGCCGTGTGCGACGACACCGTTGCGCTGAGCGATGGCTGTGAAGTGGCATTTTTTCCGCCCGTCACGGGTGGTTAATCACGGAGTCATCGATGGCCTTCACCGTCAGCATCCAAACCCAAGACTTTGATGTCAGCCAAGAGCTGGCTGCCTTGCGTGCTGGCGATGCCCGCGTGGGGGCGGTGTGCATGTTTTTAGGCACTGTGCGCGAGCGCAACGATGGCAGCGCTGTGGCGAGCATGGAGCTTGAGCATTACCCTGGTATGACCGAAAAATCCATTGCCCACATGATGGATGAAGCACAAAAGCGGTTTGACATTTACGCCGCACGTGTGATTCACCGTGTGGGCTTGCTGCATCCGGAAGACCAAATTGTGATGGTGGCCGTCACTTCGGCCCATCGGGGCGAGAGCTTTCAGGCCTGCGAGTTTTTGATGGACTACCTCAAAACCCAAGCGCCATTTTGGAAAAAAGAAGTCACCCCCGAAGGTGCCCGTTGGGTGGATGCGCGTGTCAGCGATGACCAAGCCCTGGCCCGTTGGGGCATCACGGCCAGCAACGGCACAGCGTAATAAGCGGCACGCATGGGCGGCTAGCGCGGGGCTTATTGATGCAAGTCAAGTCGGGGCCCCCGAAAGCCTCTTGAAATAGCGGCAATCAGCCTCAGCTACGAGGCAATTCAATTTTTGTTTCGGAGTTTCCATGCGTATTGACAAACTCACCACCAAGTTCCAAGAAGCCTTGGGCGATGCACAGTCGCTCGCGCTCGGCGGCGACCACGCTTACATCGAACCTTCTCATGTGTTGGTGGCCATGCTGCGCCAAGACGATGGGCCCAAGTCGCTGTTGCAACGCGCGGGCGCCAATGTGTCGGGGCTGTTGTCAGCCGCAGAAGACGCGATGAGCCGTTTGCCCAAAGTCGAAGGGCAAGACCAAGTGCAAGTCGGACGCGACACCATTTCATTGGTGCAAGCCGCAGAAAAAGAGGCCATCAAGCGTGGCGACCAGTTTGTGGCCAGCGAGTTGTTTTTGTTGGCTCTGTGTGACCACAAGGGCAACTGGGGCAAATTGGCCACTCAAAACGGCTTGAATCGCAAGGCCTTGGAAGCGGCTGTGACCGCGGTGCGCGGCGGTCAAAAAGTGGACAACGCCGAGAGCGAAGGACAGCGCGAAGCCTTGAAGAAATACTGCCTGGATCTGACCGAGCGCGCCCGTCAAGGCAAGCTCGACCCAGTGATCGGTCGAGACGATGAAATTCGCCGAGCCATTCAGGTGCTGCAACGCCGCAGCAAAAACAACCCCGTGTTGATTGGTGAACCGGGGGTGGGCAAGACCGCCATTGTGGAAGGGTTGGCCCAACGCATCGTCGCGGGCGAGGTGCCCGATTCCCTCAAAGGCAAACGCGTGTTGTCACTCGACATGGCGGCCTTGCTGGCGGGGGCCAAGTACCGCGGTGAGTTTGAAGAGCGTCTGAAAACGGTGCTCAACGAATTGGCCAAAGACGAAGGTCAGACCATTGTGTTCATCGACGAACTGCACACCATGGTGGGCGCAGGCAAAGCCGAAGGGGCGATGGATGCAGGCAACATGCTCAAGCCAGCATTGGCGCGTGGGGAGTTGCACTGCGTCGGCGCCACCACGCTCGACGAGTACCGCAAGTACATCGAGAAAGATGCGGCATTGGAACGTCGTTTCCAAAAAATCATTGTGGGTGAACCCACGGTAGAAGCCACGATTGCGATTTTGCGGGGCTTGCAAGAAAAATACGAAGTGCACCACGGTGTCGAGATCACCGACCCAGCCATCGTGGCTGCGGCCGAGTTGTCACACCGCTACATCACCGACCGCTTTTTGCCCGACAAGGCGATTGATTTGATCGACGAAGCGGCCGCCAAAATCAAAATTGAAATCGACTCCAAGCCTGAGGTGATGGACAAGTTGGATCGCCGCCTGATCCAACTCAAGATTGAGCGCGAGGCCGTGCGCAAAGAAAAAGACGAAGCGTCGCAAAAGCGCATGGAATTGCTGGAAGAGGAAATCACCAAGATCGGCAAAGAGTACGCCGACTTGGAAGAAATTTGGAAGGCTGAAAAATCGTCGGCCCACGGCGGTGCGCAGATCAAAGAAGAGATCGACCGCTTGCGTCATCAGATTGAAGAACTCACCCGCAAGGGCGACTTCAACAAAGTGGCCGAGTTGCAATACGGCAAATTGCCTGAGCTCGAAAAGCGCATGAAAGAAGCCAATGCGCGTGAAAGTGGCAAGGCCAATGCCGCCGGCGGCAACCGTTTGCTGCGCACACAAGTCGGCGCCGAAGAAATTGCGGAAGTGGTGGCACGTGCCACAGGCATTCCGGTATCCAAGCTGATGCAAGGCGAGCGCGACAAATTGTTGTTGATGGAAGACAAATTGCACGAGCGTGTGGTCGGGCAGGACGAAGCCATCACTGCGGTGGCCAACGCCATCCGTCGCTCGCGTGCGGGCTTGGGTGACCCCAACCGTCCCACGGGTTCTTTCTTGTTCTTGGGCCCCACAGGTGTGGGTAAAACCGAACTGTGCAAAGCCTTGGCGGGCTTATTGTTTGACAGCGAAGACCACATGATTCGCATCGACATGAGTGAGTTCATGGAGAAGCACTCGGTCAGTCGCTTGGTGGGGGCACCTCCCGGGTATGTGGGCTACGACGAAGGCGGCTACCTGACCGAGGCGGTGCGTCGCAACCCCTACAGCGTGTTGTTGCTGGACGAGGTGGAGAAGGCGCATTCCGATGTGTTCAACATCTTGTTGCAAGTACTCGACGATGGCCGTCTGACCGACGGTCAAGGTCGTACCGTGGATTTCAAGAACACGGTGATTGTGATGACTTCGAACATCGGTTCGCCCATCATCCAGAGCATGGTGGGGCAAGATGCACAAGACATCAAAGATGCGGTGTGGGATGAGTTGAAAACCCATTTCCGCCCCGAGTTTTTGAACCGCATCGATGAGACGGTGGTGTTCCATGGCTTGGATGCACAGCACATTGCCCGCATTGCGGGGATTCAGCTGCAAATCTTGGCTGCGCGTCTGACCAAGATGGACTTGGGATTGGATGTGTCGCCCGCTGCGTTGGCCGAGTTGGCCAAGGTCGGATTTGACCCCGTGTTTGGTGCGCGTCCCTTGAAGCGAGCCATTCAGCAGCGCATTGAGAACCCGTTGTCCAAGCTGTTGTTGGAAGGCAAGTTCTTGCCCAAAGACACCATTGCCGTCAACGTAGACCCCGTGCGAGCCCCGGGCGAATTCGCTTTCTCTAAAGCCGAGGCTTGACCCGCGAGGGGTGAGGGGGCTTGTCCCCCAGCGGACGACGCCAAGCATGCGCAGCAGTTAGGATTCCCCATCCTTTCTGCTGCGCTTTTTTATGACCACTCTCCACCCCGCTGCCAATCCATGGCGTGACGATGCCGCTGTCATTGGCTTGGTCGGCATTGCCCATGCGAGTTCGCATTTTTCGCACCTTTTGTTGCCGCTCATGTTTCCTGTGTTCATGAGCACCTTTGGCTTGAGCTATTCAGAGCTTGGGTTTTTGATGACCGTGTTTTTCGTGGTGTCGGGCGTGGGGCAAGCGTCGGCTGGTTTTGTGGTGGATCGTTTGGGCGCACGGCCTGTGATGTTTGGGTCGTTGTTGATCTTGGCTGCAGGGTGTGTGGTGGTGTCAATCGCGCCCAGCTATTCGGGCTTGATGATGGGCGCTGCGCTGCTGGGCTTGGGCAACTGCGCGTTTCATCCGGTGGACTTCACCATCCTCAACCAAAAAGTGTCGGCCCCACGTTTGGGCTACGCTTTCAGTGCACATGGGTTAACGGGTAATTTGGGTTGGGCGGTGGCCCCTGTGTTCATGGTGGGCTTGAGCACGGCCTACGATTGGCGCATGGCTTATGTAGGGGCCGCATTGATGTTCTTGGTCATCTTTGTGTTGCTGGTGTGGCAGCGTGAGTTGTTGCATGCCGAAGTGGTCAACCACAAACACGAAACAGGGCAGGTCAGTACCTTGGCGTTTCTAAAAATCCCAGTGGTGTGGTGGTGCTTTGGGTTCTTCTTTCTATCCACCATGACCTTGGCGGTGGTGCAAAGTTTTGCGGTGTCGATTCTTCAGGCCTTGCATCAGGTGACCTTTGAGGCGGCCACGTTCACGCTCACGGCATACATGTTGTGCGCGGCAGCGGGGATGTTTGTAGGTGGCTTTGTGGCCGCACGCTGGCCGCGCTACAGCGACAAAGTGGTGGCCAGTTGCATGTCGGTTGCCGCCGTTTTCATGGCGCTGTGCGGCAGCGGGTTGTTTGGTGCGGACTTGACCATGGTCATCTTGGCTGCCACGGGATTGGCCATTGGCATTGGTGGCCCCTCGCGCGACATGATGATCAAAAAAGCCACCCCCAAAGGGGCCACGGGACGCGTGTATGGCATGGTCTATTCTGGTTTGGATGTGGGCTTTGCTGTGTCGCCTTTGGTCTTTGGCGTGTTCATGGACCATGGTTGGTATGGCGCAACCTTGTTGGGCGCGGCCTTTGTGTTGCTGCTGAGTGTGTGGGTGGCCTTGGGCGTGGGGCGTCGAACGGTGCACGCCTAAACCGCACTGACAGACAAATAAAAAGGGCCGCAACAGCGGCCCTTTTTGTATCAGCAGAGACTGAATTACTTCAGGTGTTTGCCGATCAAGCCAGCCAATTCGAACATGGTGACTTGTGCTTTGCCGAACACGGCTTTGAGTTTGTCGTCCGCATTGATGTTGCGCTTGTTGACTTTGTCTTGCAGACCGTGCTTCTTGATGTAAGTCCACATTTTGCTGACCACTTCTGTGCGTGGCACAGCAGTTTGGCCAATCACTGCAGCCAACGCGGCGCTGGGTGTCAGTGGCTTCATGAATGCGGCATTGGGTGTGCGCTTTTTAGCAGGTGCTTTTTTGGCTGCAACTTTTTTAGCTGGGGCTTTTTTCGCAACGACTTTTTTAGCAGGAGCTGCTTTCTTTGCAGCAGGCTTCTTCGCTGCTACTTTCTTTGCAGGAGCCGCTTTTTTCGCTGCTACTTTTTTAGCGGGAGCAGCTTTCTTTGCTGCTGGTTTTTTAGCCGGAGCTTTTTTTGCAGTTGCCATGGTTGATTTCCTTCTAGAAGTGTTTGTTTGCAAGCTCTGAGAGATATCGCTCTCGAGCACTGCGGATGCTAATTGAGAACCTGCATCTTTCCAAGCGAAAAACGCTTTTTTTCATTGGGAAATGTTGTTTTTTGTGAGTGCATTTTTGAGTGCACTGACTTGATGCATGGAGAGCGGCAGAAGAGGGCGCTTTCTTTTTCGCTTATCGCGGAAAACAATTTCGCAATAAGAAATATTTAAATGCTGCGCCGCAATATTTTTTCTTGATATGAGAGATGAATTGCCGTAATGCAAAATAAGTTTTGTAACTCATTGAATTTAAACAAATAAAATAAATTCTTATATAAGACATAAGATGCATTCAAACTCTTATAGAAGACTTATAGTCTGTCCATCGACAACCACTTAACTTTCTGGAGTGAACCATGCCTCAATCACTGAATGAACAACTCAGCCGTGAACAACAAATCGCTGCCCTTGAAAAAGACTGGGCGACCAACCCCCGTTGGAAAGGTGTGAAGCGTGGTTACTCTGCTGCTGACGTCGTGCGTTTGCGCGGCAGCATGCCCATCGAGCACACACTCGCCAAGCGCGGTGCAGAAAAGCTCTGGGAAAAAGTGAACGGTGGTGCCAAGAAAGGTTACGTCAACGCATTCGGCGCCATCAGCGCGGGTCAAGCCATGCAACAAGCCAAGGCTGGTTTGGAAGCGGTGTACTTGTCAGGCTGGCAAGTGGCTGCAGACGGCAACACATCTGAAACCATGTACCCAGACCAATCGCTCTACGCGTATGACTCTGTGCCCACCATGGTTCGCCGCATCAACAACACGTTCAAGCGTGCTGACGAAATTCAATGGAGCCGTGGCATCAACCCAGGCGACAAAGAATTCATCGACTACTTCTTGCCTATCGTGGCTGATGCTGAGGCTGGTTTCGGTGGCGTGTTGAACGCTTTCGAATTGATGAAGAACATGATTGCTTCCGGTGCCGCTGGTGTTCACTTCGAAGACCAATTGGCTGCTGTGAAGAAGTGCGGTCACATGGGCGGCAAAGTGTTGGTCCCCACGCAAGAAGCGATTGAGAAATTGATCTCTGCACGTTTCGCTGCGGACGTCATGGGCACATCCACCATCGTGTTGGCCCGTACCGACGCTGAAGCTGCTAACTTGATCACGTCTGACCACGACGCCAACGACAAGCCTTTCTTGACAGGCGAGCGTACGCAAGAAGGTTTCTACCGCGTGAAAAACGGTTTGGAACAAGCCATCAGCCGTGGTGTGGCTTACGCACCCTACGCTGACTTGGTGTGGTGCGAAACCGGCGTGCCAGACATCGGCTTTGCTCGCGAATTCGCACAAGCTGTGCACGCAGCATGCCCAGGCAAGCTGTTGTCTTACAACTGCTCACCTTCTTTCAACTGGAAGAAAAACCTCAACGACAAGCAAATCGCATCGTTCCAAGAAGACTTGTCGGCATTGGGCTACAAGTACCAGTTCATCACATTGGCCGGTATCCACATCAACTGGTACAACACCTTCCAGTTCGCCAATGCATACGCTAACGGCGAAGGCATGAAGCACTACGTCAACATGGTGCAAGAGCCTGAGTTCGCAGCACGTGACAAGGGTTACACCTTCGTGTCACACCAACAAGAAGTGGGCGCAGGCTACTTCGACGACGTGACCACTGTGATCCAAGGTGGTTCGTCTTCTGTCAAAGCCCTCACAGGTTCTACTGAAGAAGAGCAGTTCCACTGATTGACTTCTAGAAGGTAAAGGCTGGGGCGGCGTAAAATCTGCTCCCAGCGTTTAGACACTTCTTCCAAGCGCGGCCTGTGCCGCGCTTTTTTCATTTAAGACACATGGTTCAGATTACTCTTCCCGACGGTTCGCAACGTGAATTTCCAGGTCCCGTGACCGTGGCCGAGGTGGCCGCATCGATTGGTGCGGGCTTGGCCAAAGCCGCTTTGGCAGGCAAGGTGGACGGCAAGGTGGTGGACACCAGCTTCACCATGGCGAGCAACGCAAGCTTGGCCATCATCACCGCGAAGGATGCGGAAGGCCTAGAAGTCATTCGCCACTCCACCGCCCACTTGTTGGCCTATGCGGTGAAAGAGCTGTTCCCTGAAGCACAAGTGACCATTGGCCCCGTCATTGAGAACGGCTTTTTCTACGATTTCTCATTCACCCGTGGTTTCACGCCTGAGGACTTGGTGGCGATTGAAAAACGAATGACCGAGTTGGCGAACAAAGACGAGCCTGTGGTGCGTCGCGTGCTGCCACGCGACGAAGCCGTGGCGTATTTCAAGGGCCTGGGCGAACACTACAAAGCCGAAATCATTGCCAGCATCCCCAGCAACGAAGATGTGAGTTTGTACCGCGAAGGCAATTTCGAAGACTTGTGCCGTGGCCCGCACGTGCCCAGTACCGGCAAGCTTAAACATTTCAAGCTGATGAAGGTGGCGGGCGCTTATTGGCGCGGGGACCACAAAAACGAAATGCTGCAACGCATTTACGGCACGGCTTGGGCCAGCAAAGACGATTTGCAGCTGTACTTGAAGCAACTCGAAGAGGCCGAGAAGCGCGATCACCGCAAGCTGGGCCGTGAGTTGGACTTGTTCCACATTGACGAGCATGCGCCTGGCTTGGTGTTTTGGCACCCCAAGGGGTGGACCGTTTGGCAAACCATTGAGCAATACATGCGTCAGGTGTACCGCGACAACGGTTACCTTGAAGTCAAAGGTCCACAAATCATTGACAAGTCTTTGTGGGAAAAAACCGGTCACTGGGACAAGTACCGCGACAACATGTTCACCACCGAGTCGGAGAAGCGCGACTACGCGTTGAAGCCGATGAACTGCCCAGGGCATATCTTGATCTTCAAACAAGGCATCAAGAGCTACCGTGACTTGCCGCTGCGCTATGGTGAGTTTGGTCAGTGTCACCGCAATGAGCCTTCGGGTGGCTTGCACGGCATCATGCGTGTGCGCGGCTTTACCCAAGACGACGGCCACATCTTTTGTACCGAAGACCAAATCTTGCCCGAGTGCGACACCTTCACCAAGGTGCTCAAGAAGGTGTACGAAGACTTTGGCTTCACCAACATCTTGTACAAAGTGTCGACCCGGCCAGAGGCTCGGATTGGCTCTGACGAACTGTGGGACAAGGCCGAGAAGGCCTTGATGGACAGTTTGCGTGCTTCGGGCTGCGAGTTTGTGATTTCCGAGGGCGA